>NZ_KQ976354.1:1365718-1665718 GCF_000346485.2 Scytonema hofmannii PCC 7110 | reverse complement strand
CCAATAAAGTTAACCCAAGATTTTGAGCACGTTTAATAAATTTCAAACGTGAGAATACCTCAGAATTAAACAATCTAAAGCCACCTTCAGTTCTACCCGAAGCCTTAAGCAAACCAAGCTCTTCATAATAGCGGATAGTTTTAATAGGAACCCCACTTTCTTTAGCAACTTCGCCTATTTGTTTTAGC
Source organism: Scytonema hofmannii PCC 7110 (assembly GCF_000346485.2). NCBI lineage: Bacteria > Bacillati > Cyanobacteriota > Cyanophyceae > Nostocales > Scytonemataceae > Scytonema > Scytonema hofmannii. The sequence continues at coordinate 1,665,530 of NZ_KQ976354.1, read as the reverse complement.
GTCTCTTGAACTAACATACCTACTTGACCACCCTGTACCATTTCATGAGAGAGTCACCACTCTCATTTTAAACTCTCCAGCCAACTGGAGAGTCAAGATCTCCTCAAACAACGCCCAATAGAATTATGCCCCTGTAAATACCAGAGACTCAAACTAATTTTAGCATTATAACTTTTTAAAAGTAGAATCTGCCACTGCCACGCTCATCACTAATGTTCACAGGATGCTCCCTGAAAATCTAAATTTTCTACTTCCATTTACAAGCTTCAGAGAGAAGAACAGGAAAGCAAAATGTTAAAAATAATTATGACTTGTACGCTTCAGCAAATTCACTACAATACTGTAGTGAATATTAAATCTCAATTTATACCAATTAGAAAAAAGACTGCTATAAATGCTGAGGTAAAATTTTCTCAATTAAAATTATTCGAGAGAAAATCTGACACCCAAGCAAAAAAAAATCACTCTTCCCTGAACCCTGATTCCTGACTCCCGTGATACACACATCAGAACGGTATCACGTTTAGCAGTTCTTGATCGTTGCTAAATACAAAACCTGGTAGCTCATCGGGAAGAGGAGGCTTTAGTCTTGCAATGAGCTTCTTTGAGCAAGAACATATTTATACTACTTATCCCACAGTTAACATAATTGCCAAAATGCCGAATTTGGAATTGTAAAGTATTTTTAAAATTGGTAGGGAATTAATTTAACCTAAATTCTGCATAAGTCAATGTTGATTTCACCGAATAATGTTTAAGTTGTTAATATGTAGTATCCGACCACTGGTGCGATCGCTAATAAAAGACTGGTTACTAGATTGCACGCCTCATCCTATCTAAAGAGATTTATCAAAGCAGTATTGCATCTTGTGGGGTAGGCGTCCTCGCCCGCACAATTTGTAGGACGGGCGGGGATGCCCATCCTACAATAAAAAGTTGGATACGATCGCAACCTCTACTCCAGCAGATCGGGTTCTTCGCGTACCGTCTTTTGATAGATTGGCTGAAAACTGAACCACCCAGCTACATGGGTTCCCACCTGAGTGCGTGTGAGGCGTGCGGTTTCAGGTTTTATCAGTCGGGGTTTGCCTGCAGCTTGAGCCAATAGCTGAGCTTGGGACGAGCGCTCAAAGCTAATGTACCACCAAGCAGCTTCGTCAACGGAGTGACCTACTGTCAAATGACCGTGATTACTTAAAATAACTACTTTTTTGTTACCCAATGCTTGAGCAATGCGCTTACCTTCTTTAGGGTCTTCCACAACGCCAGTATAGTCGTCAAATAGTGCGTGGTCTTCGTAAAAAGCGCAAGAATCTTGAGTTAGGGGATCGAGTAAGCGATGAAAAGTTGACCAAGTTTTACCGTAAATTGAATGAGCGTGTGCAGCAGCGACAATATCAGGTCGTGCTTCATGCACTTGGGAATGGATGGCAAAGGCAGCTCGATTCACAGTACCTTCGCCTTTAACAACTTCTCCCTCGGCGTCAACTAAGAGGAGGTCTGAAACCCGGATGTCAGCAAAGTTTAAGCCAAACGGATTTACCCAAAAATGGTCTGTGAATTCTGGATCGCGGGCTGTAATATGACCTGCTATACCCTCACTAAAACCAAAACGCCCAAATACACGAAAGGCAGCAGCTAGGTGTTGCTTGCGGTAAAGGCGCTCATCTTCAACGTTATCGAAAACTGGGGTTTTTGGTCTCTCATACTTTGGCATGGTTTTTCTGTTCCTCTTTGCAGGGGGCATTTGAGTATCCAGAACGAAAAGAACTGACGCTTTGTTGTTCTGGGTTGTATTGGTGTCTCCAAATACATCCAATTTTGGATTTTGGATTTTGGATTTTGGATTTTGGATTTATTATAAAAATTTTCTCTTGTCTCTCTTGTTCAAGAGTACCATTGACATGGTTCGTATCTTAAGTATTAGTATAGAATACTGTTATTTGATAAATAAACCGTTGTTTAAATGAAACAATAGATTTCCTCACAAACAAGAAAAAAATCAAGTAAAGTTTTGTTGCTATTTGGCAAAGTCAAGATTTGTAAACCACTTTGCACAATATCAATCTTATGAATTCGGGTTGGTACCTACCGCACGCAGCAAAAATTCCTATTTTCAACTTAAAAGCACAAGGGATCAAAGAAAATTGTAACGAAATTTACAAAAATGATATTTTTTTAGAAAAAAAGGATACGCTAAGCATAGTTCCATCAAATGTGGTCGAATCTTGACAAACCAATTTCTTCCAGTATAAACCAACACTACTTGTTGCACAGTCGGGCTTGAAAAGTGATGTTGCGTGCTGGAGGATATACTACCAAATACCCTCCGAATACTGTAACAATCGCCAAGGATTGAAAACAGTTGGAGCTATGTGTGTGCTTATATCGGTTTGGTTGGGACAAATATCCCAATTCAACAATTGCTATTGCAAATAATCGATAAAACTATGGAAAAACGCATAGATTTGACCCCATGTGAGAGTTATTTCGGGAACTAATACCATTTTGGATTTTGGATTTTAGATTTTGGATTGAAAAAGCCTTATGGGACGTAATTTCATTCAACTATCTGTAGCATTCTTTTTTCAAATTGGTAAACCATCGTATATGTCTGAAAGAGCGAAAATACCGCTATAAGGAGAAAATTTTATGGTTTCCTCTTGCGAGATACCGTTGGTGGCTGCAACCCCCGCGCATATTTGTCCATTCGATCAAGCCTGTAGCTACCTAGAACAGGCTGCAAAAGAATTGAATTTGGATCGGGGTCTGTTGGAGCTTCTGAGACATCCACGCAAAGTCATTACAGTTTCGATTCCCGTCAAAAGGGATAATGGAGAGGTTGAAGTTCTTGCTGGGCATAGGGTACAACATTGCGACATTTTAGGTCCTTACAAAGGCGGTACGCGTTACCATCCGGCTGTCACATTAAAAGAAGTTTCAGCACTTGCGATGCTCATGACTTGGAAATGTGCGCTAGTTGGTTTGCCTTATGGAGGTGCTAAAGGAGGTATTGCCATCGATCCAAAACTCTATAGTGTTGGAGAACTCGAAAGAATTACTCGCCGCTATACAACGGAGTTAATTAAAGATATCGGTCCATCAGAAGACATCCCCGCCCCAGATATGGGAACTTCTGCTCGTGAGATGGCATGGATGATGGACACTTATTCTATGAATGTAGGTCATGCCGTACCGGGAGTTGTCACTGGTAAGCCGATTTCCATAGGTGGTTCCAGAGGAAGGGAAATGGCAACCGGACGCGGTACCACGATTGTTGTACGTGAAGCGCTAGCAGATATAGGTAAGTCGCTAGCAGGAGCGCGAATAGCAATTCAGGGCTTTGGGAACGTAGGTGCAGCCGCAGCTTTATTGATGCACCAAGCAGGAGCAAAGATTATTGCTGTTTCTACTAGTTCTGGAGGTGTTTATTCAGATATCGGGCTGGATATTCCTGATTTAAAAGACTATGCAGCACAGAACCACAAAAGTATTGTTGGGTATCCAGATGCAGTGCCAATTACTAATGCTGACCTACTCACTTTGCCTTGTGATGTTTTGGTTCCTGCAGCGTTAGAGAATCAAATCACAGAGAAAAACGCTCATGAGGTAGAAGCACGGATTGTTGCAGAAGCGGCTAATGGTCCTGTCACTCTTGAGGCAAATGAAATTTTGGCAGATAGAGGTATCATGGTGCTACCAGATATTTTAGCCAATGCTGGTGGTGTTGTGGTGAGTTATCTGGAGTGGGTGCAAGGTCTGTCCTATGTATTTTGGGATGAGGATCGTGTCAATAGGGAACTGGAATTGCTGATGGTGCAAGCATACCGTCAAGTCATGCAACAATCCGAACAACGTCACATACCTCTGCGGTTAGCAGCATATACTTTGGGTGTTGGTCGCGTTGCTCAAGCACTTCAAGACCGGGGTCTGTATCCTTAAGGTAGGGGCGCAAGGCATTGCGCCCCGGTTCATTTAGGTGAAAACTGCTGTAATATGGGATGGGCATCAAAGTCCATCCCACAAGATAAATACTGCTATTCCGCAAGGGCGATAACCTAATTAAATGAACCGCAAAGACGCGAAGTACACGAAGAAAGAGTACTTCAAGTAAGTTTTTTGAGCAACAACTAGATTTTTGAGTCAACGTTGTAGTTAAGCAAATAAACGCTTCAACCACTCAACAAATGCGATCGCTAAAAGTGAATAGCCATTTTCATTGAAGCGTTGGCGTACTGCTTGCCATCGTGCTGACAAATCGCGATCTGCATCAATCACTATACCTAATGTACGCAAGTTTTCTTGCTTAAGTCTAATTGGTAACTCAGCCAAAAGCACTTCAATTCCTTGTCCATCTTCTGCAAAAGGGACTTCTACAGAAAAAGTTTCTGGTAGTTGATGTTGTTCGCATAAAGCCCAGATGACGTGACGGTCATTTTTTCCTTCAACCACTAACTGCTGCGGCTTTACTGGAGGAGGTTTTCGTGCTTTTGGCATTAACGCACCTCTATGCTTTGGTTGACAGCAATAGATAATTCATCAGGAGTATACTCAACAGCACGTATATTTTCATCACGCCGACTTAAGCGAAATAGTTTCCCAACAGAACGATCTTCCAATTGAGCAACGGCTTCTGCAAATGCAGTTATACAGTCCCAACTGTGGGTCGTGGCAAATACCTGTATGTTAAGCTGTTTTGCTACTTCCAAAACAAAATGCCACATATCGGTTTGAGTTTGATAGTATAATCCTGGATCAATTTCATCCACAAGCAAAAAACCATTTTCCACTGTGACTGCTGCTATCGCTATAGCAAGAATACGGCGCATTCCATCTCCCATACTTGTTAAGGGAATAGGATTGGAATTTCCACTTAACTTAAGTAGAATACTATGCCTAGAAGTCTGGTGACTGGTAAAACCAATTCGTTCTATAGATGGCTCTAAAATTTGTAAAGCTTCTACAACTTTGTTCTCTTTAGGAGTTAATAAAATACTGTTCCATAACTCAGCCATCTTACCAAAACTTAGAGTACTGATAGTGAGAAATTGACTGGAATGATTAGAGCTTAAAAATGGCTCATCTTTCCCTCTAATAGTTCCGTCGCTATAAATAATTATCTGATTTTCAAGCTGTAATCCATAGGAAAAAACAATTTCAAAGTTTTCAGGGTTTAAAAGATTGCGATCGCTTAATTGGGGTTCAATTGCCAGTGACAATGGATATTGGTTTTGAGAGATAATGCGAATTGGATGGTGAGAGCTAATTTGATACCCTTGAAATATATTCTTAATTTCTTCATTATAGACTCGTAAGGATTGATTGAATAAATTTTGATTAAACTGTTTATCAATATCTCCACGACTATTTAGCATTTCAATTAAAGACCGATGAATTTTGCCCTGGTTCACTAATAAATAGATAGCTTCTAGCAAACTAGTTTTGCCACTGTTATTCATACCTACGATAAGATTGACACGTGCTAAATTATCTATGTAGAAATCTTTAAAACAACGATAATTTAAAATATTAATATCTCGTAACATAATTATACCAATAAAATTATAGTGTCGAACTTGTGACTTCAAAAGCTTCAGATGCCTTGCTGAATCATCCAAATCAGCATACCGAGGATTTGCTCAACAGGTGGAACTGGGTAATCCATAAAATCGAGTGTTAGGGTACTACCTTCAAGTTTGAGAAATCGCCACTGTGTTCCCGTGCTGACACTGCCATAAACAACAGGAATAGATAAGTTTTTGTTTTGATTAAACCGTTGTGCTGCTACCATTGTTGCTGCACATTGTCCCAGTCCGGTTTTGATGTTTTCTTGCTTTGCTTCAACGATCGCTACTACTGGAGCTTCCACTTCGATTTGTTCTGGCGATCGACTGATTAAAAAATCACAGTATCCATTCAAACCAACATGAGCATCCACATCGAACTTTTCACCAGAAAACACGCTAATTTGACGGTTCAAAATTTCACGCACCTCCAGCAAAATTGGATTGATAATTCCCTCAGAGCGAGCTTTTTCATTCCCGGTTGCTGTCGCCCATGGTAGACTGCGTTCTAGTTGTTGCTCAAGTAGTTTACTTGGAGCAACAGGAGCGATCACAGGAAAAAAGCGCACGCCCTCGATCGCAGTTAATCCAAAATCCTGTTTTGCTTTACTCCAAGTAAATTCGTTGTATGCCATCGTGATTTCAATTTTATGCTTAGTTATAGAGTAGCAGAGTGACTTCAATACTGCTCGGTAATCGAGGTGTCAGAACCCCGGTTTCTTAAAGAAACCGGGGTTCTAATTTCCGCTTATTGGAGTAGTATTGAACTCCGTTCTTGGTTAAACGTAAATCACTTTACTGTCAAAGATATTGGTAATGGTGATTTCTGATGCTAAAACAGAAGAGTCACTAATTACTGAGTATTTATAATGACTAAAAATCAAGAAAAAGCACTGTTGCTTCTCCGTCAAGCACTTGATGACACAACAGCCGAATTTCGTCCCGGTCAGTGGGAAGCTATCGAAGAGATAGTTGAGCAGCGATCGCGTCTATTAGTTGTTCAACGGACTGGTTGGGGAAAAAGTATAGTTTATTTTCTAGCAACGCGCTTACTCAGAGACCAAAATGCTGGTTGTACGTTGTTAATCTCGCCACTACTCGCTTTAATGCGAAACCAAATTGCAGCAGCACAACGTATTGGCATCAAAGCAGCCACAATTAACTCCAGTAATACAGAAGAATGGGAAATTGTACAAACCCAATTGTTAGCAGGAAAAGTAGATCTTCTGTTGATTTCTCCAGAAAGATTAGCCAATGATGAATTTCGAGAAAAGGTTCTTTTGCCACTTTCCCAACGCATCAGTTTATTTGTTGTTGATGAAGCCCACTGTATTTCTGACTGGGGACATGATTTTCGTCCTGATTACCGCAGAATTGTTAGAATTTTACAAGCACTTCCTTCAAATATTCCAGCCCTGGCGACCACAGCGACAGCTAACAATCGAGTCATCAATGATATTATTACTCAATTGGGAAGCAACTTGCGTGTACTCAGAGGTTCATTAACCAGAAAAAGTTTGCATTTACAAAACATTTCTATCCCTAGTCCAGCCGCACGAATGGCATGGTTAGCAGAACAGCTGCCTAAAATACCAGGAAGTGGTATTATCTATACATTAACAGTGCGAGATGCTGACAGAGTTGCTGGTTGGTTAAAAATGCAAGGTATCAATGCCAAAGCGTACCATAGTGAAATTGAAAGTTCTATTCGTGAAACATTAGAAGAACAACTGCTAAACAATGAAATCAAAGCCTTGGTTGCTACAACTGCTTTAGGAATGGGTTTCGACAAACCAGATTTAGGTTTTGTGATTCATTACCAACGCCCTGGTTCTGTTATTCATTATTACCAGCAAGTGGGACGAGCAGGGAGAGCAGTGGAAAAAGCTTATGGTATTCTTCTTAGCGGTCATGAAGATGATGAAATTACTAACTATTTTATCAATACAGCTTTTCCCCCACAAACGCATACACAACAAGTTTTAAATGTTCTCAACCAAGCAGAAAACGGGCTTTCTGTTCCCCAGATGGAACAGCACCTCAATCTCTCTAAAAGTCAAATTGATAAAGTGTTGAAACTACTTTCTCTGGAATCTCCAGCCCCAGTTCTTAAAAAAGATTCAAAATGGTATGCAACCCCAATAAATTATCAGCTAGATGAAGAAAAAATCAGAACATTAACACAAATTCGCCGTCAAGAACAAGCTCAAATGTTGGCATATATGCAAGCTCAACAATGTCTCATGTCTTTTCTTGCAGCAGAATTAGACGATCCAAATCCCACGCCTTGTGGTAAGTGCGCTGCGTGCTTGGGTGAACCTTTATTTCCATCCAACCCTTCCATCCAACTTGTCAATCAAGCTATTCAGTATTTGCGTCGCAGCGACCAAATTCTGGAACCACGTAAAATGTGGGTCTCACAAGCACTTCCAAGTTATAGTTTTTCGGGAAAAATTAAAGATAATTTAAAAGCCGAAGAGGGAAGAGCACTCTCTCTCTGGGGCGATTCTGGTTGGGGAGAGTTAGTCAAGCAGGGAAAATATCAGAATGATTGTTTTGACGATACACTGGTGCAAGGTGCTTTTGAAATGATTCAACGTTGGCAACCTCAGCCCGTTCCTACTTGGGTGACTTCCGTTCCTTCTTTGAATCGTCCAGAGCTTGTACCGAATTTTGCTCAACGATTGGCTGAAAAATTAGGTATCCCTTTTATACCAGTCGTGCGGAAAATTCGCCCGACTCAGTTACAAAAACACATGAGCAACAGTTACCAACAAGCTAAAAATTTAGATGGTGCTTTTGCTATTGACTCTTGGGAAGGTATGGGAGGTTCGGTGTTCTTGGTAGATGATATGGTTGATTCGCGTTGGACTTTTACTGTTGTTGCAGCACTTTTACGTCGTGCTGGAAGTGGTGAGGTTTTTCCTTTAGCACTAGCACTGAATACCTTCGATCGAGGTGATTAAAAAATCATGTTAAATCACGTGCTGTCACCAGATACTCAAGCCATCTTACTGTTATGTGCTAGTTTTGGGCAAAATCGTCAACTTGAACCTCAACCTCTCACCTTGAGTGAATATAACTCTTTAGCTGACTGGTTGCGAGAACATCAAATGCGTCCTGCAAACTTACTGGAACCAACAGCACAAGAAGTTTTAGAAACAATAACCAGTCGGAAACTTCACCCCCAGAGGTTACTGACTTTATTGGAACGAGGTGCGATGCTGAGTTTGGCAGTAGAGAAATGGACAAATCAGGGGCTATGGGTTTTGGGAAGAGGTGATAGCAACTATCCCAAGTGTCTCAAGCAGAGACTGAGACATTCCGCACCCGCAATTCTCTATGGGGTTGGCAATATTGAATTGTTATCAAGGGGAGGATTGGCAATTGTTGGTTCTCGTGATGTGGATGAGGAAAGCCTCAGCTATACTCAAAGAGTTGCACAAACTTGCTTTACTCATGACATCCAGGTGGTATCTGGCGGGGCGCGTGGAATAGACCAAGCAGCAATGTTAGGTGTGTTGGAATCTGGGGGAACATCTATCGGCGTAGTAGCAGATAGTTTGACAAAAGCGTCTGTTAATGGTAAGTATCGTTCCAGTATTAAAGAAGGTAGACTTGCCTTAATCTCTAGTTACGACCCTGATGCTGGTTTCAATGCTGGTAACGCAATGGGACGGAATAAGTATATTTACGCTTTAGCAGATTATGCTCTTGTTGTCAGTTCGTCACTGGGGAAGGGCGGTACTTGGGCTGGGGCGGTGGAAGCTTTGGAAAAAATGAGAGATATACCGATTTTTATACGGATGCATCCAAGTGCATCAGAAGGTATTCGCCAACTGCATGACAAAGGAGCACAAGCTTTCCCGTCAGAACCTTGGAATACTTCATTAAAAGAACTTTTGGCAACATCTGTATCTTTGGATGAACCAGTACAGATACCTCACGCGATCGCACACTCTCACCTACAAAACGCTGACGATCGCACAAAGGACATTATATATGAAGCTGTCTTGCCATTGATCCTCGATCGTCTACAGCAACCAAACAACGTGAAATGTCTTGCCGAATCCTTGAATGTGAGACAATCACAAATGCAGGATTGGTTAGACAAAGCTGTTGTGGAAGGTCATGTAAGAAAAACAAATAAACCCGTTGCTTATGTGATTAATCAATCGGCAACTCAGCTGTCTTTTTTATAGCCTTAGACCACGATTAAGGTGTTTTTCGTGATTTTTCCAATTCTTCAGCAGGAAACCCCAGTTCAATAGCCTTTTGATATGCTTGCTCAGCTTCTTGAGTTTTTCCTAACTCTTGCAAGACAGACCATATATTAGCCCATATCAAAGCATTATTCGGTGCAAGGTCTTTAGCTTTGTTCAATGCTGCCAAAGCTGCTTCATAGCGTTTTAAATCGGATAGTGCTAATCCTTTTCCCTGCCAAGCATCATAATATTGATTATCTAACTTAATCGCTTGATCAAAAGATTTTATAGCTTCTTCATGCTTTCCAAATTCGCGAGTCAGCAATAGCCCTCGCGTAAACCAAACTTGAGGATTTTGCTGCGGGCGGATTTTACTAGCTCGATCTAAAGCCCAGAATGCGTCTTGAGGTTTTTGTAAAGTCAGAAGCGTATTCCCTTTACCTAATAGAGCTTCATAAAAATTTTCATCGATTTTCAGTGCTTCTCGATAAGAGTTAAGTGCTTCTTCATAGCGATTCAATTTTTGTAAAGTGTCTCCCTTAACAGTCAATGAAATTGGATCTTTACCATTTTTCTTCAGAAAATCTTCGTAAGCATCTAAGGCATCTCTATAGTACATTCTAGCAGCTTGAGGTCCTTGTAATTGTTCTACAGCTAGTCCCGTTTCATACCAAACGTTTGGTTTATCTGGTCTGAGTTGCTTTAATTCTTCAAAAGCTTTTGATGCTTCTTGATACTGTCGCAAACCTATATGAGCTATACCTTTCCCACTCCAAGCTTCAGCAAGATCGTCAGCATTGGGGTTAAGTTGTAAGACCTTTTCATAAGTTTCTAAAGCTTCTTTAGATTGCCCTAATTTATATAATGCCCTACCTGTATTATTTAAGATTTTTAAGTTATCGGGTTCGAGGGAAAGTGCTTTCTGATAAAATGCTAAGGCACTTGAATATCGCCCTAAAATCATCAGAGCATCCCCTTTTCCTCTCCATCCGTCACCAGCAGTTGGTTTAAGATCGATGAAGTTTTGAAATTCTTCGCTAGCTGCTTCTGGCTTACGCGATTTAATTAAACTCTCACCTCTATATAAATAATATGCTGGTCGGATGAATGGATAGATAAAGAATTCAATACCAATAATGGTAAAACTGAGCGCTAAAACTCCAATGATGATGTATGAATATTTGTACGATCTTTGTAACGGTGCTAGCGTTCTTTCGTGGCGAGATATTGAGAATTGTGGTTCAATTCTGGTGACTGCTAAATTTCCCGTCCAGTTTCTCAGGGCTCCGTTTGGTTGAATTGTGATTTCATTTATATGCTCAATGACTTCATCTACTGTTTGGTAGCGACGTTCCGTACTGAAATATACCATTTTTGTGAGAATTTCGCATAACTTATTATTAGTGTCTATTCCTTTAGGAAATATCACATTATCTTGTTCATCTCGTTTTAAATCTCTTGGATGTATTCCAGTTAAGAGATGAATTGCTGTTATTCCCAAGCCATAAATATCACTGTTAAAACTGGGTCTACCATCCATTTGTTCTGTCGGTGCATATCCTGGAGTCCCAATCATTGTATGGGTAGGCAATGGTTGTCCTGCTTTTGAATATGAGTATTTTGGATCTAATTGTTTAACTGAACCAAAGTCAATGAGAATGAACTGCTGGTCTTCATCTCTTCTAATAACATTTGATGGCTTAATATCTCGATGAATAATATTTATTTGATGAAGAGATTTTAAGATAAAAAGTATTTCCTGCAAAAAGTGAATAACTTTTTGATTTGGCCATCGCCGATCTAGCAATTTATCTAAAGATTTTCCTTGGATATATTCTTGAACTAGGTAGTAATTGTCTCCTTCTTCAAAATAATTCAGAAACTTTGGTATTTGTTGAGTTCTTTGCAAATGATTGAGAACGTGGGCTTCTCTTTGAAACAAGATTTTGGCTGTTTCAATATCAGCACTTTGAGGATTGAGCTTTTTGATAACGCAAGGAGAGTTGGAAGACAGAGTGTCTTGAGCTAAATATGTGACACCAAAGCCCCCTCGTGCGATCTCTTTGACAATCTGGTAACGTCCAACTATTAATCCTTCCGTTTGCTTTGTCATTGTTTATACTAGTTAGTCTTGTTTAGTTAGTTATTTGTAGCTAAACAGCTAGAGTCAGTTAAAATTGCCATCATATTTTTACATTTCTTTATATGGGGGCTTTGAGTCTTTTATACCTCACTTACTTTATTGTTCTTGAACAATTTTTTAAATATGTCAAGGACACTCAATACATTTAGAACTAAGATTCTAGCCGGTTTAAGTAGGGAAGTCATTTTTAAATTTTGCTACATACCGCCAATAAATAAGTACAACAGATTACAGTTATAGTGAGTGAAAAAACAATCCGTGGTAAATATTTCATTAGATATGGATTGCAAGAGACAGAATACGGCTGATTGTAGCGGGTTCTATCCACAAATAAACTTTTACACAGGAGTGCAAAAGATTATGGTTATGGGCAGACAGCCCAGTTTATTGAAACTCAATTTAGCTATTTCCTTGCTACTTAAGGTGTCGATAGCATCATATGCGTGCGAAGCCTTGGCTGAAAGCTCACATAATGAAGGTTTAAGTAAAAAAAGTTTACCTCCTTCTGAATCTCAGATACTGAATTCTACGGCAAAAGATAGAGTATCGCCTATTATTTTATCTCAAGTTCAAAATCCTACCGAAAATCCTCAACCCAGGGTTCCAGATTCCATACTTCCTGCGCCACTTCCTCCCAAACCAGAGCAGCCAGTTCCCATCCCACAGCCAGTTCCAGAAACGCCACTGGATATAACTCCACCAACACCAAGCCCGATTGAGGAGACTCCTGGAAGTCCCAGAGGGATCAGCGTGGAAAGATTTGAGTTTGAAGGGAATACAGTATTTAGTGATGAGCAGTTAAGAAAGATTACAGAAAAATTCCTGAATAAAAACCTTACCTTTTCTCAACTCCTGCAAGTAGAAACTGAAATTACAAAGCTTTATACTGATGCGGGGTATGTCAATTCTGGTGCTGTCATTGCTACCGGACAAGAACTAGAACCAAAAGGAGCGATCATCAAAGTTCAGATTGTTGAAGGTGGAGTAGAAGCAATCCAGATTACAGGGACACGTCGCTTAAACTCTAGTTATATCCGCAGGCGCATTAAACTTGGTGTTTCCAGACCTTTAAATCGGAATCGTCTGCTAAAAGCACTGCAATTGTTACAACTGAACCCTTTAGTTGATAATCTTTCGGCTGAACTGTCTGCAGGTTCGCGTCCGGAAGAGAGCGTTTTAAAAGTTAATGTTGTAGAAGCAGATTCTTTTAGAACAGAATTATTTGTTGATAATGGTCGTACCCCTAGTGTAGGAAGTTTCCGAAGGGGAATCAGCATCAGTGAAGGTAATGTTTCTGGTTTTGGAGATGCCTTTTTTGCGGCATACTCTAATACGGATGGTAGCAACACCCTCGACCTCAGCTACACAGCACCAGTGAATGCTCGCAATGGTTCTATCATTGTGCAAGGCGGATTTACAGACGCCAAGGTGATTGAACCGCCTTTTGATGATATAGATCTCAAAGGAGATTCTTTTTACGTAAATGTGGGTTTCCGCCAGCCCATCATTCAAACACCAACCCGCGAATTAGCTCTAGGTTTTACCTTGTCACGAGAGCAAAGTAGGACGGAACTTTTAGGAGAAGGTTACAGCTTCCTATCGCCAGGAGCCGATGATAACGGAGAAACCCGTGTATCAGCACTGCGGTTTTATCAGGAGTATACGCAGAGGAGTTCCCAACAGGTGCTTGCTCTTCGTTCTCAATTTAATCTTGGAGTCGGGTGGTTTGACTCTAGTGTGAGAACTCAAGCCCCCGATAGTCGTTTCTTCTCTTGGCGGGGACAAGGACAGTACGTGCGATCGCTAGCACAAGATACACTCTTTGTCTTTCGTACTGATGTTCAGCTAGCAACAAGAGCTTTAGTCCCTTTAGAGCAACTTGGTTTGGGAGGATTGCAAAGCGTTCGGGGTTACAGACAAGATGAGCTTTTGGTTGATAACGGTGTTTTAGCTTCAGCAGAAGTCAGATTCCCAATTTTGCGAGTGCGTAATCTAGACGGCTTGCTACAGGTTGCGCCTTTTGTCGATTTTGGTGTTGGTTGGAATAGTTCTGGTCGAGAAAATCGAAACCCGAATACTTTGGTTGGCGTGGGCGTGGGTTTGCGATGGCAAATGGGAGATCGATTAAATGCTCGCTTTGATTACGGTATTCCACTCACTGATGTTGAATCGAGAGATGGAGATAGGACTTTGCAAGAGAGGGGTTTTTATTTTTCAGTCAATTTCAGCCCTTTTTAGGGATTTCTTACTCCTGTCCTGTCAGAAGATTACCTATTTGAATGAACCGCAAAGACGCAAAGAGCGCAAAGAAAGAGGAGAAAGAGAAGAAAGAGGAGAAGAAAATCAGTCATCTTGTAGCCAGAAGGGAGTAAATCAAGTCTAGATATGACTTTCTTAATCCAAAATCTAAAACCTAAAATCCAAAATGGTATCAGTTGACAGGAGGAACAAAAAGTGAATATGCATCCTGGGGTTGGCAAAAAATTACAAGGTTTTTTAAGAAGAGTTTATAAAAAGCGTTCTCTTTTTCTTGCAGCCCTACTCTTTCTGCTCTCATCAATCGCGCCTGTAGTTGCTGCTAAAATTCCCGAACCAACCGCCATTGTTCAATCTCAACAAGATGGAAAACAGTTAGCTAACCAAGCAAGTTCGCTCTACCGCAATGAAAAATTTGCAGAAGCTGCAGCTTTATGGGAACAAACAGCCGCTTTTTTTGCTGGCAAAGGAGATGGATTAAACCAAGCAATGGCGTTGAGTAATCTTTCTTTGACTTATCAAAAATTGGGACAGTGGGATAAGGCAACAAAAGCAGTTGAAGAAAGTTTGGCGCTATTAAAAAAACAGCCACAAGGAAAGGAAACCTTAAAAATTCAAGCTCAAACTTTAGATGTTCAGGGATTTTTACAAAAAGAGAGAGGTAAATCAGCAGAGGCTGTGAAAACTTGGCAAGAAGCAACTCGCATATACGGTGAAATCAACGAGCCGTTAAAGTTAGCTCAGAGCAAAGTTAACCAAGCTCAAGCCATGCAAGATAGCGGTCTTTATCGTCGTGCTTGCGATACTTTATTAGAAGTTTTAAGGAAAGAAATTGGTGCTCAAACTTGTGAAAATTTCAGCAATCTCAGTTCGGATGATGTCGCTAAAAATCTTCAAAAAATCACTCCTCAACAGTCTTCTCTACCAACGGTTATAGCATTAAGAAGTCTTGGGGAAGTGATGCGAGCCGAGGGACAGCTAAGGAAATCAGAAATCATGTTGACATCTGCCCAAAACTTAGCTCAACAATTAAAATCTTCTCAGGAATTAGCTGCTATTTATTTGAGTTTGGGTAACACAGCAAGAGATATCTATCAAACAGAAGTGATTGTAGGTGAGAAAGTAAAGTATGAAGAACAAACATTAAAATATTATCAACAAGCAGCCGAGCTTTCCTCAGCATCATCTACAAAACAACAAGCACAACTGAATTTACTGAGCTTCTTAATAGAACTGAATGAGCCTAGCCGCTTGCAACAAGCACAAGAGATTGGGCGATCGCTCTCTCTCCAACTCAGCACGCTTCCCCCCAGTCATACCGGAGTCTATCAGCAAATTAATCTGGCTCAAAACCTGACTCAGTTAGCTCAAAAAGATAGCTCCATGCTGAAGAGTAACGCTCAACAAACCAGGTTAGATGAAATTGACCAAATCTTAGTTAGAGCGATCGCACAAGCTGACAGTTTGGGAGATACAAGAGCCAAAGCATATGCTTTAGGGAATCGGGGCGGATTGTATGAATTGCCAGGAGCAACGCAAAATTTATCTCAAGCTGAAGAATTGACAAAACAGGCTTTGAGTTTAGGATCGACTTTTGAGTCTCCCGATATTTCCTATCCATTTTTCCAACAGTTGGGACGGATACGAAAAGCACAAGGAGATATTCCAGATGCGATTAGCGCTTATACCAAAGCTTATGACGCGCTTCAGTCGCTACGCAACGACTTAGTAGCAATCAACCCAGAGTTTCAGTTTTCCTTCCGAGATAGTGTTGAACCAGTTTATCGAGAGTTAGTTGAGTTAGATTTGAGAGATGCAGCTGCTCTCAAACAAGCAGGGAAAAATGAGCAAACAAAGGAACGGCTCATTCAAGCTCGAAATGTGATAGAATCTCTGCAAGTTGCCGAACTCAACAACTTTTTTAGAGAAGCTTGTGTCACATCAATTCCCAGGCAAATTGATGAAGTAGACCCCGCAACAGCAGTTCTTTATACAATTGTTTTCAACAACCAATTAGATGTTATTCTCAGTCTACCCAATCAAAAAACTCTCAGTCTTTATACAACACCGATTAAGCAAGAAGAGTTTCAGGAAACGGTAGAACAGATACAACGTTCTTTGAAAAGCCCTGACAGTGAAGTGAGTAAGTTTACCAACGAATATTACAAGAAGTTGTATAGTTGGCTGATTCAACCATTAGAAACAGAGTTAACAAATAGTAAAATTAAAACTCTGGTTTTTGTGCTAGATGAAAATTTGCGAAATATTCCCATGACAGTGCTTTATGATGGCAACCAGTATTTATTACAAAAGTATGCTATTGCTGTCACCCCTTCTTTACAGCTTGTCAATCCCAAACCAATTGCACAAATCAATTTAAGAGCAATCACTGCAGGGCTTAGCCAAGTCAGCGATGAATTTAAATCAGATTTTGAGCCTTTAACGAACGTAGAGCTAGAGTTGAAAACGATTCAGAAAGTTGGAATATCAGATCGGCTACTTCTTAACGAGCAATTTACAAGCAGACAAATCCAACAACAAGTTGCTGCTGTTCGCATCCCTCCTATCGTCCACTTAGCGACTCACGGTCAATTTAGCTCAAAAGCAGATGAAACCTTTATTCTTGCTTGGGACAGGCGCATTAATGTCAAACAGTTGGGTAACATGCTGCGGAGCAACACTGTATATCAAGATGGAGCCATTGAACTCTTGGTTCTGAGTGCTTGCGAGACAGCAGTTGGGGACAATCGAGCCGCTTTAGGGTTAGCAGGAGTTGCAGTTCGGGCTGGTGCTCGCAGTACATTAGCAACACTCTGGCGAGTTGAAGATAAAAGTACTGCTAATCTCATGGCGGAATTTTACGGTCAGCTAGAGCAAGCGAAGAAGAACAATATAGGTAAAGCAGAAGCTTTGCGTTTCGCACAACTATCTCTCCTCAAAGATAAGGAGTATAACCATCCCCATTATTGGGCACCATTTGTTTTGGTTGGCAATTGGCAGTGAATTACCCTCATCCCCAACCCTTCTCCCAAAGGGAGAAGGGAGCGAGAGCGCCGATACAGTGGGGAGTAAATTAGAACCCCGGTTTCTTAAAGAAACCGGGGTTCTGACACCTCTCGGTTAAGCATAAAAATCCGAAAATACGTAGGTTGGGTTGAGGAACGAAACCCAACATTTACAGGCATTTGTTGAGTTTCTCCACAGTGATCCCAACCCACAAAAATTCTTATACGATTAGTATTGAGTCGGAAGCAGGCAAAGATGAAAAAATTCAGTATTTTCAATAGGAAGGTTGTACTATGGCGATCGTAATTACGTTGAAACCAGAGATTGAAGCTCAGTTAATTGCTCAAGCCGCAGTACAAGGCATATCAGTAGAAGAATTTTTGCAAATGGCTATCGAAGGTCTGTTGATTCCCTCACAACCATCAGTCGCGATCGCTCGTTCGCCTCAGGAACGCGCTCTTGCATTTGTTAATTGGGCAAAAAGCCATTCGATACAAGCACCGCCTCTCTCAGATGAAGCAATCAGTCGTGAGAGTATTTATACCAGAGAAGATGAAATGTTATGAGTTATCTAGTAGATACAAATGTATTACTAAGGAGTGTTCAAGAAACTCATCCGATGCATAAAACTGCCGTTCATGCTGTAAAGAGGTTGCTTGAGCAAGGTGAGGAACTTTGTGTTATTCCACAAAACTTGATCGAGTTTTGGGTTGTTGCTACACGTCCCACCACGGTTAATGGATTGGGGCTATCTATCACAAGTGTTTTACACGAATTAGCTCAACTCAAGAGTCTTTTTACATTAAAGCCAGATGAGTCGGCAATTTTTTTAGCATGGGAAAATTTGGTAGTCAACTATCAAGTCCTGGGAAAACCTGCACATGATACCCGATTGGTTGCTGCTATGATTGTCCACAATCTAACTCATCTACTGACTTTCAATACAAACGATTTCAGCCGTTTTTCTGAAATCACAACTGTCGATCCAAAAACTTTTCTTAACTAATTGTAGTCATTATCTAGGTTACTGAATAACAGTATGAATTACCCTCATCCCCAACCCTTCTCCCAAAGGGAGAAGGGAGCTAGAATTCTTGTCCCCTCTCCCTTTGGGAGAGGGCTAGGGTGAGGGCAAATCTTAAGGATTTAACCTAAGATTCATACCTTGATTCAGCAACGCCGAAATCCCTAAGCATAAACCGCCAATTCGTGACAATGATGAGGGTGAGGCTTATGAGTGTCAGCAGTGACAAAGATATTGTCAAAGGCAAACCCACCATCAGGGCTGGCAAAATGACCAAACTGCTGGAACTTAATTTGCACGTTTTCACCCAAAGTCAATCCTCTGTTATAAGCGAATTCACTTAGATTGACAGAGTTATTGTTGTATACGTTTGTTGAATTGACACCAGTTAAGTCAACTAAGCGATACCAATCTTTACCATCCACACTCAGAGCGACACCATCCGCATTAAATGAGCCAGTGAAAGCATCTGGCATAGGATCGTCTGCATCGTTAAATTCTTTTTGGTCAAAGGTGAGTATGACATTTGATGCACCATCAGCATTAATGTTCAAAATCAACTCGTTAAGAGAACCTTGAGGATTGAGCTTTTCACTAGCAGCAGGGCTTAAGAAAGTATCTAATACAACTTGTCCCGAACCTAATGGATCTTTGCTGTCAGTGACTCGAATTCTTCCTGCACCGTTAGTGTCAATTGCGTAACGACGTGGGAGATCCCCGTTGTCAAAGTTATCAACGAAATTGGGAGAAGCAGCGACAACTGGACCAAAAACAGCATCGTAAGCGTTAATTAAACCAAATCCAGTGACATTGTCTCTACCAGAAACGTAAATATCCTCTGCTGTTGACTCCAGTCTCTCGTAGATTTGCTCTGGTGTGAAATCGGGATTGGCTTGTTTTACGAGAGCAGCGATCGCAGCCGCATGAGGAGCCGCAGCCGAAGTTCCAAAAAAGTTAGGGAAACCATTGCCATCAATGTCTTCACCAAAAAACGTAGTGTCAACACCCTGAATCGCAGCTAGTTCAGGCTTCAGCCTGAGTTCAGGTTTTTCTAGGCGCTCTCCCTTAGGTTCAAATAAGATAGTTGTTGGACCTACCGAAGTAAAGAAGTCTTCTGGATCTTTGCCCGGATAGTATGCTGGGTTGTCTTGGTCAAAATAGTTAACCGCTCCTATTGCACTCGCATTGGTTGCAGCCGCATGGGGAACAATTGTGGAACTACCAGTGCCAAATTCATTGAAGGTGATTTTGTCTTCTCCAGACTCATAGTTGATGTATTTTATGCGTCCTGGTTCTGTCCCCTCACTTAGCCGAATTACGACCTCAGCGTGCAACTCGGAGTGATTATGGTTGGTGAAGGAAAAAGTTTCGCTAGGTAATTGATTTTCAATGTTATTATCATCAGACCTAGCGAGTACCTTTCCTGTTCCTGGCTCTAGTAGAAAAATATCTAGATCCGTATCAACACTGTTAACTGTATAGAAGGGGTCATCCCACTGCAGTGTTAGAACAATTTTTTGATTGGGCGCAAGGGTAATGAGTTGACGGGTATCTACACCATGACCTGGGTCAAAATCATGATATGTCCCTGCAAGAATACCCGCAGAATCTGAATGACCTGCAAATTTCGTGGATTCGTATCCTTGTCTGTTAAAGTTACCAGCTGCAGAAAAGTAGGAAACGCCGTATTGAGTTACGACTTCATCAATCGCTTGAGCGATAATACCATCCTGAAAAATTGGTTCATCAAAGTAGATGAAGTCATCTACCAAAATATCTGCATGGTCTTTTTTAAAAGCGAGATCGCGAATTTGCTGGGCAAAATTTACTTCACCTAAGAATACTGAAGAAAAGCTAAGGTCAGCACCAGGAGCCAAGTCATAAACGAGTTGCAACATGGCTCGCCCTTCGTCAGTGTATCGCTCTTTAGCAAGACCACCTTCTTGGAATACTGTCACATTCGCAGGTAAATCGCCAGAGTCTATATCCGCTTGTGCTGTACCTAAGACATTGTAACTGTCGCTTAAAACACCAACTTTTACCCCCGATCCATCAAAACCTTGAGGTAGAGCATTGCGTACTCGACTTGCTTGTTGAATGATATCAGCTTGACTGGTTACTTTTCCGGTTACACCATTACCTGTTCCAGCAACTGCGCCACCATCATCAAACGAAGCTTGCGAAGTTTCTACTGTTGAGAAGAAAACGAAGCTTTGTTCTTTTTGTTCTTCTCCGTTCTGTTGCTCGGGAATTGAGTTATTCTGTGAAAAACGCTGTTCTGCTAGGTTTTTGAGGTCAAGAATTGAGTCAATTGGCAAAAAGCCTTCAAGTAAGTTATGTTCTGGTGCTACACCTGTATCATCAAAACCAAACTCTTTCAAAGTTTGTAGTAGAGCGGTAACGTTACTGTTTGTAATCTTGATGAAAACTCTTGTGGAGCTTTCATCAAGCAAGAGTAAATCATTACTACTCTGGAAAGGAGCATTAGCTTTATAGTCAGGTGTATCACCTTGATAGTAAGGTGTATCACCTTTATATTTTTGAAACTCTTCATACAGGTCTAGCAAGTCTCGAGAAATAGGAGATGTATTCCGTTCTAACGGAATCGAATCGTAAATTGCTTCGCTTGAACTCTCGTTAAGTACCATCAAATTCTCCTTTCAGAGTTATTTTTTTCAGAAATACCTTGAAGATTTTGCACGAAAATTGCATCCAAACCAAGGCTCCAACTATACCCATTGAAACCAAAGCGACAGCTATGCCTCAAAGTCGCTTGAACTTCTATTTCAGGTGAGAATAAAGCTAATTTTCATTATTGGAAATCTCACTGTCTGTGAAGCCGAAAACTTAAAGTCATGATGTACATGATTATCAAAGCTGTTTCAAAAGTAAAGAATGGTTTTAGCCAAAGAATTTGAACAACTAAAATTCTGTAACAACAATCTTTGCATTGTATACTAATATACGTTTTTTGAGAAACTAGGGATATCTTGGATTGTAGAAACTATTTATTAGTGTGTTGTCGGATGAAAGCTGTATATCATGTGTTTCCTCTTATGAAATGTAGAAGACCCATAATCTGTTTGTCAATTCTTCACTTTATATTCTGCGATATGAATTTACAACATCGTATAACTACTGATAGAAATTTACACAATCTTCATATTAATGCTTTCAAATCCAGAGAAACTAACTAAAAACGGCTATTTATAGCTTTAAGTATTTATCCTGACTTTAAATATAAATTTCAACAAAACTTTAAATATTAAAATAGACTGATGTTGTATCCTGATTTAATAAAACTGCAAATTAATTACTGAAAAGTTAGATCCCTGACTTCTTTGAGAAGTCGGGGATCTGGAGACCATGAATTTTCACAAATCAGATAGAATTGTTATATAAAAAAATTATAAAGAAATATTAAAGTTGTATTTCATCTGACTTTTTAAATTTCCAAGAGTTTTGGATAATTTCTAAAAAATAAAAAATCAATTTGTTTTTTATTTCTCTAGAATTATTATTTCTTAACAAAAACCTCATATTAAAATCCCCAATTATAAAAAAAATCTCTCATTTTTGCAACAATACTTAGCGAATAGAAGTCGTTGGCTACACAAACAAAGCTTGTCAAGGCAGGCTAAGTAGGCAATCAACTCAGACGGAGAGCATGGTAAAATACAAAATACCTATTAAATAATTAAATTAATCACAAAGGCATTATTTCCTCAAATTTAAAGTAGACAAATCTCTAGCCACTTTAAACCTTAAGATATTGGGAATTATAATGATGTCACAGGGTAAGCACGCACTCTTTTTATTCACTGTACCTCTATGCGTCATAGGAAGCCTTGCATTGATGACTCCTGCAAGAGGACAGCAAATCATTCCAGATAACACACTAGGCGCTGAAATTTCGGTTGTAACACCCAATGTTGTGATTAATGGAACTCCCAGCGATCGCATTTCTGGTGGTGCAACTCGCGGTGAAACTCTGTTCCACAGTTTTCAACAATTCAATATAGATGCAGGAAAAGGAGCTTACTTTGCACCAGCAAATAACATTGCGAACATTCTTACTCGCGTGACAGGGACTAGTTCCTCGAACATTCTTGGAGTTTTGGGTGTGTTAGGTAACGCTAACCTATTTTTCATTAACCCCAATGGCATCATCTTCGGAGAAAATGCCCGATTAGCCTTGAATGGTTCATTTTTAGCCAGCACAGCCAGCAGTTTCAAGTTTCCTGATGGCAATGAGTTTAGCGCCACAAATCCCCAAGCACCACCACTGTTAGCCGTGAGTATTCCCAATGGCTTGCAATTTCGGAACAATCCTACCAGCATCCGTGTTGACTCTGGAGTCTTCAATAATGCCCAAAACCCTGGTCTGAACGTCAGTCCCGGCAAATCTTTGGCATTGGTAGGAGGTGAAGTCCTTCTCAATGGTGGTGTGTTACGAGCGCCTAATGGTCGAGTCGAGTTGGGAGGACTCGCAACCGCAGGTGAAGTCAAACTAGAGGCGAATGGCAACAATCTACGATTGACTTTTCCAGAAGGAGTAGAGCGCAGCAATGTCTCGCTGAGTAATGTATCATCTGTCAATGTCAACAATCGCGGCGAAGGCTCGATAGGCATCAACGCCAAAAATTTAGCAGTTTCGGGGAGTTTGATTGAATCGGGAATACAAACGGGAATTGTCAATAACACTCGGACAGGGAATGTTGAGATTGATGCCAAAGAGTCAGTGAATGTCAGTAGCGGCAGTGTGATTAGAAATAATAACGGCGGAACTGGAAACACGGGCGATGTGATCATCAAAACTGATAAACTCTCTGTCTCAGGCTCTCAAATCCTTGCTACCATTCTGGCAACGGGAAACGGAAGTGCAGGAAAGGTGGAGATTCTTGCCAAAGAAGTTTCGTTGACAGGGACGCAACAATTAACAGGCATTTTTAACAATATTGCAGGTAACAACAATAGTAGAGGAAGGGGTAGCGTTGGTGGCATCACAATTGATACCAACTCCTTAGCGATCGCCAATGGCGCACAAATCAGTTCTGTCACTGCAGGAATAGGCAACGCAGGCAACGTCACCATAATTGCCAGAGAGCGCTTTACCTTAGATAACAGTGCAACTCCGTTCAATAGAAGTGGGGTGTTCAGTAACGTAGAACGCACTGGCAATGGCAATGCGGGGAATATCTCAGTCACAACAAACAACCTTGACATCAAAAACGGTGCTCAAATAGCTAGTGGGATCTTTAGTAATCAGAATGCAGGCAATAGTGGTGGCACCATTACAATTAATGCTACAGACAACATTTCCATTGATGGGGAGGGATCCACTCAATTAGAAGGTGTGCTCAAGAGTGCTGTTGTGAGCGCTGTACAAAACAATGCACAAGGCTCAGGAGGTGACGTTAATATCACTGCGCGATCGCTTTCCCTTACTAACGGTGGTAGCCTCTCTGTTACCAATAGAGGCCAAGGTTCAGCAGGCAATATCACAGTTACAACCTCTGAAGACATTAAATTAGACAAAGAAGCATCTATCCGTGCCTTGACTGCAGGTGAAGGTGGAGAGGGTAACATTACCCTAAATTCCCGCAACTTAATTTTAAATCGTAATAGTTACATTACTACTGACGCCAGAAGTTCAGCTACGGGAGGCAGTATTACTATTAACACTGGCAATCTAGTAGGCTTGAGGAATAGTGATATTACAGCCAATGCTCGCCAAGGCAGTGCTGGTAAAATAGACATTACCACTAGAGGCAGTGTTTTTGGAATAGCTAGACTTAGCCAACAGCAGATTGACCAACTTCGGCAAGATGCGGAAAAAGCTCCACTAGACATAAATAGTCCACCTGTGACAAATAAGCTACCTACGAGTGACATTGCTGCTTTTTCCCAAGCTCCGACTTTAGATGGTG
This sequence comes from Scytonema hofmannii PCC 7110, assembly GCF_000346485.2. NCBI lineage: Bacteria > Bacillati > Cyanobacteriota > Cyanophyceae > Nostocales > Scytonemataceae > Scytonema > Scytonema hofmannii. Next base: position 1,641,402 of record NZ_KQ976354.1, on the reverse strand, counting down.
CAATACAAATCAATAACCCAGAGGTCGATCCCAGTGAAGAATTAGCAGAATTTCCAGAGACTGTGGTCGATCCTACACAGCAGATTGCCCAAAATCCGTGTCAGCAAAGTGTTGCTAGTAGATTTGTTGTGACTGGACGAGGAGGTTTGCCACCAAGCCCCAATCAAGTTCTGGGAAGTGAGAATGTTCGCGTTGATTTGCTTGAGCCTGTCGCTAGTACGGGGAATTCCAATAGCGCAACTAAGATTCAGTCTTCACCTAGTCCTAGTTCTACTGCTAAACAAATCATACCTGCTCAAGGATGGGTCTTTAATGAAAGGGGTAAAATCGTTCTTGTCGCTCACAATCCCGATCAAATTGTCTCACAGCGATCGCCAAAAGCACTTAGCAGTTGTAGTGTCGAAACTGCTCAGTGAAATTTGGGCATAGCGATCGGCTTGCTCTTGCAGATAGCGATTCATCTCACGGGCTTGCCGAAATTCTGGTGTAATGCGACTCACAATGAGTCTGGGTCTAATTCCTCAGTTTGACCAGCATAATACCTTGCCATTGCTATACCTGCTAACTTTGCCAATGCATCTGAAGAACGAGAAAAAGCTTCATCGCATCGATTTTCATCTTCTAGTTCCTCTAAATCCTCCAAAATCTTTTTAGCCATAGCGTCTTGCTGGCTAAGTGGTAACTTTTTTAGTTCAGTAAGGGCTTGCTCAAGTAAAGTGTTCAGTACAGTAATCAAGAAACTGGGCATAATTATCCTCTGGCGCTTAGTGATGAAAGAGCGTTAAAATGCAGGGCAAGCTGCAGGTGTTTGCCAGGAGCGTTGGAAGCCAGTGCTGGTGGGGTCATATGCTGTGAGAACTATCTTACCCTTTTCGTTAAAAACCCATCCTTTGGCAGGTACTATCTGTTTGATTGTTGAACTGGGAGATTGCTGATTCTGAGTTGTACTATTAGAATTCCTTGTGTTGGCAACAGGCTCTACCAAATCAACGCGAACATTGTCACTTCCAAGAATTTGATTGGGACTAGGTGGTAATCCGCCTCGTCCAGTGACAATAAATTCACTTCCTACACCCCGTTGACATGGGTTTTGGGCAATCATCTGTGTGGGGTCTATGACATTCTCTGGCAATTTAATTAACCCCCGCTTGGGGTCAACTTCTGGGGTGGTGAGAGTGACAGTGCCACTCAAAGACGGATTTTGTCGCGAAATGGCAGTAATGTCATTAGTAGGTATCTCTCTTGGGCCAAAATCATTTGGACGCAAATCATTTGGACGCAACCTCTCTAAGTCTTGACTGCTGCGTGACACAAACCCATAAATACCATTTGAATTGATAACAACCTGACCGCCCTGACCCGTAAAAGCATTAGCGGTAATATCGCTGTTTTCATTGGGTCTGGCAATCACAAAGCCTCGGTAACCGGGGCGATTATTGATAAAGATGTTGCCACCGTTACCACCGCCAGTCGCCTCTGTGCCTGCGTCAGCAGAGATTAGACTGCTGTTACGCATCAGCAAGAGATCTTGCACTGCCAAGTTAATATTCCCCCCATTTCCTGAGTTTGATACAGCTTCTATAATTCCTTTGTCCAGACGTATGGAACCAGCTGTGACTTTAAGGTCACCAGCATCACCTGAATTTTCACCTAAACTGCTCGCGGTTATTTTAGCCTCATCCCGAACAATTAACTGTGGAGTTTCCAGGTCGATAATGCCACCATTACCTTTGGCTTCTGGTACGACTGAACCAGGGTTGACTGAACTAGATAAGGCGCTCGATTTGCCAATGAATTCAGCTGACTCAGAAGCTTTCACTACTATGTTGGCTGCTGTCCCCTGGCTAAAAGTAAAAGTCACTAGCTGTGCCCCATCTTGAACTCTGAGCCGTCGTGTTTCTACAGTTAAATTGGCACCTGCGCCCGTGGCTCCTACCTGAACAACCGTACCTAATGCGGTGGGTATAATCTCATCTGCTGAGGTGCCTTGTAGTTCCACGGTTTCAAAGGCTTTAAGCAGCACGTTACCGGCGTTCCCTACACCATAGGTATCAGCTCCGATCTGTGCCCCTCCTTGGGCGATGAACCGCTTTGTTTCCAGAATTAAATCGCCACCAGTACCCTGAGTTTCTGGGAAGACAGCGGTATATAAAGTGCTGGGAACCGAACCATTCGCCGACACTCCGGTTACTTCCAGTAACTCAGAGGCATTCACACTCACAGTTCCTCCTGACTTTGACCCAGTAAAAGCAAAAATGGCTGAACCATCGGTAAGTTTTATGTTTCTGCCCTGTACTTGGATCTCCCCACTACCCTCCTCACTACTGACATCTATTGATGCCTTCTGAGACAGCAGGATGTCTTGGAAGGAAGACATACCGGAGTATCCCAACCTCCAGCCTTTGTCTGCGCTCGTTAGACTGACTAGGCTAGAACCAGCGACACTCCCCACTTCAATCCTTCCTCCGTCTGTTATTAGATTCCCTCTTTCCAGTGTCACGCCACCTCCCACAAGGGCGAGAGTTTTACCGGACTGCACCTTAAGACCATCAGGAGTTTGATTTCTTTGAAACTCGAAAGTATTTACATTGAAGGTGAGAGCGTTACCCGTCGTTCCTTGGACGCGAATTGCTCCCGGATTTTCCCGAAACTGCAAGCCATTAGGAATATTTATTGCCAATAGTGATGGTGCAGTTGGATTGGTAACACTAAACTCACTCCCATCCGGAAACTTGAAACTGCTGGCTGTGCTTGCCAAAAATGATCCTCTCAGATCCAACTGTGCATTTTGTCCAAACACAATGCCATTGGGATTGATGAAGAATAGGTTAGCGTTACCCGACACCACACCTAACGTGCCCAGAATGTTCGAGGGATTAGTTCCTGTAACTCGAGTTAAAATGTTCTGAATGTTAGTTGCTGGCTTGAAATAGACATTTCCATTTTCACCGACATTGAATTCCTGAAAACTGTGGAACAGGTTTGTATCGCGAACTGCACCACCATCAATGCGATCGCCGCGAACTGTACTACCATCAATCCTAGGAATCTCAACATTGCGAATCACGACGGAACTTTCATTCCCGATACTGTTATCTGGGGTGATTTGGTTATCTGGAACAACTTGCGCTTTGGCGGTGTTTATAGAAGCAATCCACCCCAAGCTGACTAGAGGTATGGTTATGAGAAACTGCGATCGCATAGTTTGTCTCGCAATCAATTTCAAATTTTGAATTTAAAATTTTTTATTTGTTTTCTAGTTTTTCTTAAAAGGTTCTTTTTGAGAAGTTATTTCTCAAAAATGTAAAGTAACTACATTCATCAACATAATTAGCAAACTTGTCGTCTGCTACTTAGTAATAGCCGATCTCCTTAGAGGATGTTTGAAAAGTTCTGGTCTCATATAATGAGCTACTAAACATAATGAAGCCCGCAAGGCAAGGACTAACGGAAAATCAAGATATTAAAACCCACGTAGGTGGGTTTTGCTTGTATAGCTGCGATTTCCAATCGCTAAGGCTGTATTAATTGAGACTTTTCAAACATCCTCTTACAGAAAGAACAAGGGAGTAATCAGATCCCCGACTTCTTCAAGAAGTCGGGGATCTTTCTTGCAAAGCCTCTCAACTAAAAATTAGGAGGTAAAAGCACCTTGTTGATTTCAATAATCACACCGTTCTTAGCTTTGGTGGAAGGGTGCAGCCCTGTTGCATCATTGAGCTTAACTGTTTCGTCAGAAGCAACAGTGACGTTGACTTTGTGACCTTCTACAGTTGTAATTTCCTTACCATTCACTTCTCGGTCTTTGGCTGCAACTAAACCGTTAACCAAATGATATTTTAAGACTTTGGCACGATTTTCTGGCTGGCGATACTTTTGATACTCCTCTTTTGATAGTGCTTTGAATGCTTCATTGGTTGGTGCGAGAAGCGTGTATTCACCTTCCTTCAGGGTGTTTAACAAACCAGCTTCTTTCAATTCATAGACAAGATTGGCAAATTTTTTCTCTTGTGCAAGAGTATCAGCTATGGTTCTCTCGGAGTTCCGATAGGGGTAACTCCGCGCCGCATAAGGTTGAAACAAAGCATAAGGGGGATAGAATTTAGCAAATACAGGGATACTGATGAGAGTCGTAACACCAGTGATTCCTACAACGCAAGCTAGTTTTTTGAACCAATCTTTGCTAGTTGATGCATTTGAATTTTGAGTCTTCATAAACATATGTCAGTCCCAAGTAAACTGCTGATAGTTTTTTTAACTTTGAACCAAGTACGAGACTTAAGCATTGACAAATGTTTGAATCTATGCATTAAGCCCTAGCACGGCTTGACAGATATAAAGCTACCATTTAAAACAGCCAAAAAGTCCAATCTAAAAGCTTTTTGACATTGGATCTTTAACTTTTAACGAACGCCAAGCGGTACTAGCTGTCTTTGTGATGGAAGTGTAGCTCCAAAAGCTGTACTCCCATATATTTATTCAGTTGTTTAATCTCCATTTATGCAGGATTAAAAATTAAGAAATGTTGCGATCGCTCAAATGCCCGCTTTGACAAACTGGATATTTATTGCAGTCATAACTACAACTCGCCTATAGATAATTCCGGGAATCTTTCCATTATAAATAAGATTTTTGCACACCTTCCATAAAGATTGCAACAGGGGTTGTACAGCACGTCATTAGTATAGTAAGTACGGGCGGGGACGCCCGTACCACAGGGAGCATCCCGTTTTGGCAATTTGCCCTCAGAATGGAATTCTCTTGCTATACAAACAAAGTCCACCTACGTGGACTTCGTATTAGTCCGCGCAGGCGGACTTAGCTTGTATAGCCGCGATTACGAACATCGCCAGGTGTTTTTTCCAAATTGGGATGCTCCCGTACCACAAGTAGTGGTAATTTATTTCTTGGAAATCCCTTAGTCCTTGCCTTGCGGACGAGGGTTTGTATAGCCGCAACTTCTAGTCGCCTCAATCATTTCAAATTCTCTAATTGTTCGCGGGGAAAACCTAATTCAACTGCTTTGTCATATGACTCGCGAGCTTCTTGAGTTCTCATTAGCATTTCTAAGACATACCCTCGATTAGCCCAAATATAAGGGTTCTTTGGTTCTATGTCTTTGGCTCTGTTAAAAGCATCTAGTGCATCATTGTAGCGTTGTAGCTCTAGTAGTGCTAGTCCTTTGCTTTGCCAAGCAGGATAAAAATCATTTCTCAAGTCAATGACTCTATTAAAAGATTCTAATGCTGCTTGATGATCTTTAAAGGATTGCGCCAGTACCATTCCCCGACTATACCAAACTTGATAATCTTGCGGACGGAGTTTACTGGCTCGATCAAAAGCAGAAAGGGCTTCTTCACGTTTTTCTACATCCATAGAAAAAAGTACGTTGCCCGTACCAAGTAAAGCTTCATAAAAATTTTGATCGATTTCGAGTGCTTTTCGATAAGAAGCCAGTGCATCTTTAGGACGATTTAACTTTAGTAAAACAGTTCCTCGATCGGTCCAAGCAATTAAATCTTTTGGCTTTCTTTTAAGCAAAAGGTTGTAAGATTCTAATGCTTCTTTATAATGTTCTCTAGCAAATTGTGGTCCCTGTAACTGTTCTGTAGCCAAACCTATTTCGTACCAAATTTTCGGATCGTCAGGTCTAATTTGCCTGAGTTGATCGAAGGAATCCGATGCTTCCTTATACTGTTGCATACCCATATAAGATAAGCCTTTACCACTCCAAGCTTCAGTATCTTTAGGGTCAATTGTCAGGACTTTTTCATGTATATCTAAGGCTTCTTTATACCTACGTAATCTGTAGAAAACCTTACCTTTATTATTGAGAGTTTTTATATGATTGGGTTGCAGAGAGAGAGCTTTATCATATGAGCCTAGGGCTCCTGAATCACGTCCTAAGCTTAAAAGAGCATCACCTCGACCTTTCCAAGCTTCAACTGAGTTTGGTTTCATTGCTATGAGGTTTTCAAATTGTTCCAGAGCGGCTTCTGGTTGACGCATCTCAAGTAACTGATTACCTCGCTCTGCGTAATAAAAGGGTCGGATAAATGGGTTAATCAATTCTAGAGTAGCTACAATAGCCCCTAACACTGCTAGTATGATGGGAATATACCAAAGTTTTAAAGAAAACCGTGAAGTAACTTGTCGAGTTTTAATATTGTTTTGAGGAAAAAATGGCAATAGGGAAGGGGAGAATTGGATTGATGGTGTATTTCCATTCTGAGGATGACTGTTTTGTTTTAGCGCGATCGCATTCAAATTTTCTAAAACTTCTACAACAGACTGGTAACGACGTTCGGAACTGGTGTATACCATCTGTGTCAAAATAGTGGCTAAGGAATCACTGCTATCAATTCCGTCAGGAAATATCACCCTGTCGTTTTGTCTATCCCGCCTTATATTCTTCGGCTCTAATCCAGTTAAAAGCTGAATTGCTGTCATACCCAAGCCGTAGATATCGCTGTTTAAGCCCGGTCTTCCCTCTAACTGCTCTTGTGGAGCATATCCCGGCGTTCCAATCATAGTATGAGGTGGTAACTGCTGGTTGTAAGGTCGGTGATAAAATGAGCCTGTTGGGTACAGTTGTTTAACTGCACCAAAGTCAATCAAGACAAACTTTCGGTCGATATCTCTTCTCATGATATTGGACGGCTTGATATCGCGATGTATGATATTTATTTGATGAAGATGTTTTAAGATTGATAAAATTTCTTGTAAACAATTAATAACTTCCTCTTTAGGCCATCGCCGATCCATAAGCTTATCTAAAGATTTGCCCTGGATATACTCTTGAACTATGTAGTAATTTTGACATTCTTCAAAATAGTTAAGATACTTTGGTATTTGTTGACTTTGCTGTAAATAATTAAGAATATGGGCTTCTCTTTGAAACAATCTCTTTGCTGCTTCAATATCAGCAATTTGAGGATTTAGTTTTTTGACAACGCAAGGAGGATCGGATGATAAAGTATCTCTGGCCAAATACGTTACACCAAAACCTCCTCGTGCCAATTCTTGGATAATTTCGTAACGTCCACCCAGTAATTCTTCGGTCATATGACTTAATCTTTAAATATGTAAGTATAGTTCTTAGCTAAACAGGTAGACAACATATAATAAGTAGCTGTTATGAACTGCGTACACCAGGACGAATAAAAATAGGGATTGGGCATTGGTCAAAAGTAAGGTTTTAACCTAGAGAGTTAAGCACGGGAGTCATCTGAGACGTTCTGTTTCTTGATAAGAAAAAATTATCTATGAAAAAGGAGATATAAATTAGGAATATGTGGTAGATATTCCTTAGGATAGATTAATTATATTTAAGTCGGTATAATAAGGCAATCGCTCTTTACTTTAAACAATTTGACTGAGGAGTGCATACTACCATGAGTCGGGGCAAAGTACTCAGTTGGTTGAAACTCAATCTAGTCGCTGGATTGATTTTGAAAGTGCTAATCACCTCTTATGCTTGCAAAGCCTCGGCTGAAGGCTTGCCAGTTGAACGTCTCAAGGAAACTAAAACCTTACCTCCTCCTCAATTTGAGACTTCAGAACCTGCATATAGCAGTACCGTACCGCCTACTATTCTATCTCAGGTTCCACCAAATCCCATTACTCCGGTACCACCACCACCACAGCCAATTCCCCCCCCAGAACCACCACCAGAAACTCCACTTGATATCACTCCCACAACACCTTCTCCGTCAGAAATACGTCCCGATCTTCCCGGAAGTATCAGAGTTATTAGGTTCGAGTTTGAAGGTAACACAGCATTTAGCAATCAAAAATTAAGCAAAATTACAGCCGAATTCATCAATAAACCAATCACCTTTTCCAAACTACTGGAAGTAGAAGCTGCGATCGCAAAGCTTTACGTTGAGGAAGGATACATTAATTCTGGTGCTTTTATTCCCGCAGGGCAAACCTTTTTACCAGAGGGAGCGGTGATTAAAGTTCAGATTGTTGAAGGCGGAGTGGAGGAAATAAAAATCACGGGGAATCGACGGTTAAATCCAAACTACATACGCAGTCGATTGAAACTTGGCGCATCTCAACCTTTCAATCGCAACCGCCTGCTAAAAGCCCTGCAACTATTGCAACTGAACCCCTTAATTGAAAATATTTCGGCTGAATTGTCGCCTGGATCTCGTTTGGAGCAGGGTGTACTGGAAGTGAAGGTTGTAGAAGCAGACTCCTTCCGGACAGAATTATTTGTTGATAATGCACGTGCTCCAAGTGTAGGTAGTTTCCGACGTGGTATCCGGATCGGCGAAGGCAATGTGTTTGGTTTTGGCGATCGCTTTGGTGCAATATATACTAATACTGATGGGAGTAATTCCCTTGACCTGAGCTATACAGTACCGATCAATCCCCGGAATGGGACTATTAGTCTGGCTGGTGGATTTACAGACACTTCTATCGTTGAACCACCCTTCGACCAAGCAGACATTACAGGTGATTCTTTTTACATAGATTTAGGTTTCCGCCAACCGATTATTCAAACTCCCAACCAAGAATTTGCATTAGGTTTTAACATAGTGCGGCAGCAAAGTCAGACAGAACTTGAAGGAGAGGGCTTTCAACTTTCACCTGGGGCTGACAGAAATGGAGAAACTCGTATATCAGCACTGCGGTTTGTTCAGGAATATATACAGCGCAGTTCGCAACAAGTCTTTGCGTTGCGTTCCCAGTTTAGTGTTGGAGTCGGGTGGTTTGATGCCACTCTCAACAACAATCCTCCCGATAGTCGGTTTTTCTCTTGGCGGGGACAAGGACAGTATGTCAGGCTTTTAGCACGAGACACTTTACTGGTATTACGCTCTGACCTACAGTTAGCAACAAAAGCCTTGGTACCTTTAGAACAATTTGGCATAGGAGGTTTGCAAAGTGTCCGAGGTTATCGGCAAGATCGGCTTTTGGTCGATAATGGGTTTTTTACATCTGCAGAGGTTAGGTTACCTGTTTTAAGAGTACAAAATATCCAAGGCATTTTGCAAGCCGTGCCGTTTGTAGATTTTGGCATTGGCTGGAATAGCTCCGATGAAAGCAATTCAGATCCAGATCGCAATACCTTACTTGGTGTTGGTTTGGGTTTGCAATGGCAAATGGGCGACAAATTGAATGCTCGCTTTGACTATGGTATTCCGTTGATTAACACTGAGTCGAGAGATAGGACTCTACAAGAGAAAGGTTTTTATTTTTCAGTCAATTACAGCCCTTTTTAAGAATTCTTTTGACTAAAAAACACTATAAGATTAGGCATCCACCATGAAACTATTTAAGCGATCGCTCTTGTTCTTCTCTTTCCCCCTGTGCTCTCTTGCAAGTCTTGTACCTGTCACCACTGCTAGGGCGCAACAAGTGATTCCCGACAACACCTTAGGTAGTGAAAGTTCTGTTGTCAATCAGAATGTTGATGTCAAAGGAAGTCTTGGCGATCGCATTGATGGTGGTGCGACTCGCGGGACAAGTCTGTTCCACAGTTTTGAGAAATTTAACGTCGATGCCAACGGGAGAGTCTACTTTAATCCGGAAAATGGCATTCAGAATATTTTCAGTCGAGTCACAGGGGGAAACCTATCGAATATTCAAGGGACGCTCGGCGTGCTGAGCAGTGCTAACTTATTTTTCATCAATCCCAATGGCATTGTGTTTGGACCAAATGCCAAATTAGACGTGGGCGGTTCCTTTTTAGGAAGTACGGCAAACAGTTTACTATTTGGCAACCAGTTTGAGTTTAGCGCTGCCGACAAACTAGCTCCACCACAACTGTTAACCGTAAACATTCCCACAGGTTTGCGTTTTCGAGACAATCCAGTCAATACGGTAAATCCGGTAAACATCACCATTCAATCAAGTCTTCAAATCCCATCAGGAAAATCTCTAGCATTCGTGGGTAGTGACGTGCTTTTGAATAAAGGAGTACTATTAACTGAAAGTGGTCGAATCGAGTTAGGAGGAGTCAGAGGAACGGGTGATATCGGGCTTGATGGTAATACTTTACAGTTAAATTTTCCCGATAATGTAGCGCGAGCCGATGTCCGACTGAAGAATTCGAGTGAAGTTAATGTACGCGGTGGCGGTGGTGGAAATATCAGCATCAACGCCAAAGATATAGAGATTAGTGGAGAGAGTTTAGTGCGAGGTGGGATAAGCTTGTCACCTACGGTACTTACTGGTGCTCAAGCAGGAGATATTACGCTCAATGCAACAGGAGCAGTAACAATATCCGATCAAAGTAGTATTCGCGGCACTGTTGTCAACGCTCCTGGCTACAGTGGCAATATCAACAGTATTACTGGTAATACTGGCAACATCAATATTAAAGCTGGTTCGCTCTCAATGACTAGTGGCGCATTCTTAAATGCCAGCACTGTTGGCAAGGGTAATGCAGGAAACGTAACTGTGCGGGCTGAGAATGGTGTTTCTCTCACTGGTAGTGGCACGAATATCGTTAGCAATATAGAAGCAGGCGGCGAGGGCAAGGGCGGTAACGTCAATATTACCGTTGACAAAGGCTCGCTCACTATGAGTGATGGTGCTCAAATTAATGCTAATACTTTTGGCAAGGGGAATGCTGGGGATGTTAATTTGCGAGCTGAAAATGGTGTCTCCCTCAGTGGTAGTAACACGAGAATTTTTAGCACTCTAGAATCCGGGGATGAAGGCAAGGGCGGCAACATCAATATCACCGTTGACAAAGGCTCATTCAATATGAGTGACGGCGCACAAATCAATGCCAATACCTATGGAAAGGGCGATGCTGGCAACGTAACTGTGCGGGCGGAGAATGGTTCTGTCTCCCTAGGTACGGACGCTATCATCGGGAGCAATATAGAAGCAGGCGGTGATGGCAAAGGGGGTGAAATCAATATCACAGCAAAGTCTTTATCTCTTAGTAGTGGCGGGCAACTGCTAACCATAGTTCGTCAATCGCAGAATCAGCGTCCTGCAGGTAAAGGGAATGCGGGAAATGTGAATGTAACAGTCCGTGGTGGCGATGTGACACTTGCCGGAGTCAGTAGTGTGAATGGTTTCCCCAGTTTCATAGCTAGCCAAGTAAACCCAGGGGCGACAGGCAATGGTGGTGATGTCAATCTCACTATCGAAAATGGCTCGCTGTTGATGAGTAATGGCGCACAAATCAGCGCTAGTACTTATGGAAAGGGGAATGCTGGCAACGTCAACGTGCGGACTGAGAGTGGTTCTGTCGCTCTATCGGGTGACAGCTACATCTTCAGCAATATAGAAGCAGGCGGTGATGGCAAGGGGGGTATAATCAATATCACAGCCAAGTCTCTATCTCTCAATAGTGGCGGGCAACTGCAAACCATAATTCGTCAAGCACAAGCTGGTCGTCCGGCAGGCAAAGGGGAAGCTGGAGATGTAAATGTTATAGTCCGTGGAGGTGATGTGACACTTGCCGGAGTGAGTAGTGTTAATAAACTACGACCCAGTCTTATAGCTAGCTACGTAGACACAGGGGCAACAGGCAATGGTGGTGATGTCAATCTCACTATCGAAAATGGCTCGCTGTTGATGAGTAATGGCGCACAAATCAGCGCTAGTACTTATGGAAAGGGGAATGCTGGCAACGTCAACGTGCGGACTGAGAGTGGTTCTGTCGCTCTATCGGGTGACAGCTACATCTTCAGCAATATAGAAGCAGGCGGTGATGGCAAGGGGGGTATAATCAATATCACAGCCAAGTCTCTATCTCTCAATAGTGGCGGGCAACTGCAAACCATAATTCGTCAAGCACAAGCTGGTCGTCCGGCAGGCAAAGGGGAAGCTGGAGATGTAAATGTTACAGTCCGGGGTGGTGATGTGACACTTGACGGAGTCAGTAGTGTGAGTAGCTTACCCAGTCTTATAGCTAGCTACGTAGACACAGGGGCGACAGGCAATGGTGGTGATATCAATCTCACTATCGAAAATGGCTCGCTGTTGATGAGCAACGGCGCACAAATCAGCGCCAGTACTTTTGGCACGGGGGATGCTGGAAACATTAATATTGATGTCCGCAACGCTGTTAATCTCTTTGGATTCACTACGTTAGGAACCGATTCTGGTTCTTTTAATCAAATTTCAAGCTTAGTGGGGCAGAAAGCAACAGGTAATGGAGGTAACATTGACATAAAAGCTGGCTCCCTATCAATGAACGATCTTAGCGTGCTAAGTACTGCTACTTTTGGTCAGGGAAATGCTGGAAAAGTGTCACTGCAAATTGATGGCTCTGTCACACTCACTACAAGGAGTAACATTAGAAGTAATGTAGAACAGGGAGGCGAAGGAATTGCTGGTAATATTAATATACAGGCAAGATCGCTGACCCTAACAAATGGCGGTCTGATAGGTAGTGTTGTTTTCCGTGAAGGAAATGGTCTAAATGGAGGAAGAGGAAAAGCAGGAAATATTGAGATCAATACTAAAGATTTTGTTAATATTTCGGGCTATAGTTCTGTTCAATTTCCCGGTCTCTTCTCAATCACGGGGTTCTCAAGTGGATTGTTTGCCAGTGCTGAAAGAGGAACAACCAATACTGAGCCACAGGCTGCAGGAAATATCACCGTTACCACTGGTGATTTTCGGATCGCAGACGGTGCAGTTGTAAACGCACTTACTTCCAATAATGGTAATGGTGGCAACATAACAATTAACGCCAAAACCTTTACATCTGTAGATGGTGGACAAGTGCTCACAACTACTCGGGGTAATGGAGATGCCGGAAGCATCACTCTGACTATCTCTGAGGGTATTACCCTCTTTGGTTTTGACTCCAACTTCAATCGACGAATTGAACAAGCAGCAAGATTTGGTCCACCTACGGATATTGTAAATAATCAGGGTCCCGAAAGTGGGATATTTGCTAACGCCCTTGGTTCTACAGGAAACGGTGGTACCATTACAATTAACGCCAAGACTTTTGAAGCAACTAATGGTGGACAGGTCACCACATCCACCAGTGGCAGTGGCAAAGCAGGTGATATTATCTTTAGGGTGAGCGATCGCATCTTCATTTCTGGCAGTAATAGTGGATTCTTTTCGAGCACTGCGAAAGACTCTCAAGGCGATGGTGGTAGCATTGATATTGATCCCAGAGAGTTGAGTCTGCGCGATGGAGCGAGAATCTCCGTGGATAGTGGCGGGAACGGAAAGGGCGGAAGCATTGTAATTGGGGCAGGAATTCTCAGATTGGACAATGCCAAGATTACCGCAGAAACCCAAAGTGCTGAGGGTGGTGATATCAAGCTGAATTTGCAAGACTTACTCATCTTGCGTCGTGGAAGTAAAATTTCTGCCACTGCAGGCAAAGCACAGGGTAGAGGTGACGGCGGTGACATCACTATCAATATTCCTGATGGCGTAATCATTGCTTTTCCCCAAGAAAATAGCGACATCACAGCCAATGCTTTTGAAGGTAGGGGTGGAAATATTTCCATTAGAGGTGCATTGCTGGGAATCGCCCCACTTAGCCGACAACAGCTTGAGCAATTCGATCCGAATAGACTCGATCCAAATAATGTCCCGACAAGTGATATCACTGCCATTTCCCAACAACAGCCGCAGCAACAAGGTTCCGTGCAACTCAATACCGAAATCGATCCCAATCGCGGATTGGTAGAATTACCTGAAGAAGTCACAGACCCCTCAAAAGAGATTGCCCAGAATCCATGTCAACGCGGTGTCGGTAGTCGATTTATTGTCACTGGGCGTGGTGGTTTGCCGACTAATCCCGTTCAAACTGTCAACAACAACAATGTACAAGTTGATTTAGTTGAGCCTGTGAATACTGCTCAGAATTCTGCAAGTACAACTCATACAACTTTGTCATCCACCAGCCCAAATCTTAAACAGTTTGTACCAGCTCAAGGATGGGTATTTAACGAAAAAGGTGAAGTCGTGCTGACAGCTTACGATCCCACTACCATCGGCGCACAACGCCCCTTACGAACTCTCACGCCTACCAGTTGTGCTGTACGTTAAGGGACTTCCAAATAAAAAAATCTCCAAAAATTTCTTGTGGAACGGGCGTCCCGCCCGTTGGCAAGAGGGCAGGCGAGGACGCCCGCCCCACAATTCGGAAGATTTATTTCTTGGACATCCCTAAGCGTCTTTTGCGTGAAAACCCCTATTGACAGGAGAAATCGACCATGGCATATCGGCAGACCATATTCTGGAAATTGCAAAATTTCTTTAAAAAGCTCTACAGAAAGCGTTCCCTTTTTCTCGCAGCTTTATTATTTACCCTCTCAACTGTCTCACCTGTTATCGCCAAAGTTTCTTCACCAACTCCCATTGTTCAATCTCAACAAGATGCAGGACAGTTAGTGAGTGAGGCAACCCAATTATACCGCTCCGGACAGTTCCAAAAAGCAGCGATCACGTGGGAAAAAACAGCAGATGTTTTTGCGGCTAAAGGGGATGGATTAAATCAAGCAATGGCGTTGAGCAATCTCTCTTTGACTTATCAACAAATAGGACAGTGGAATAAAGCAACAAAAGCTATCGAAGACAGCTTAAAACTTCTGCAAACTCAACAAGGAAAAGATAAATTAAAAATTCAAGCTCAAACTTTAAATATTCAAGGATATTTACAAAGGGAGTTAGGACAGTCAGCAAATGCTCTCAAAAGTTGGCAGGAGTCTACTAAGATATACAGCCAAATAGGTGAGGGTGAGAAGTTGGCTAGAAGCACAATTAATCAAGCTCAAGCGCTGCAAGATTTGGGTCTTTATCCTCGTGCTTGCAATACCTTATTACAAGTTTTAAACAAAGTCATTGATGTTCAAAATTGTGAGGATTTCAATCAAATTTCTTTAGAGGAATTGCAAAAAAAACTGAAAAAAATTGCCCCAACTGAATCTCCTAGCTTAGTTATACTTGTAGCATTGAGAAGCTTCGGTGAATTGAGGGGATTAGAAGGGCAGTTAGATCAATCTGAAATCATTTTAGAAACCAGTAAAAACTTAGCTGGAAAATTGAATTCTCCTCAAGAGCAAGCTGCGACATATCTGAGTTTAGGAAATACGGAACGAGATTTAGCTACAGTCAAAGAGGCTCGTGGCGAAATACAGTCTTATGAACAAAAAGCTTTAAACTCTTATAAAAAGGCAGTTAGTTTGTCCCCACTACCAGCTATACGACAGCAAGCCGAACTGAATCAACTCAGTTTATTGATGAAACTGGAGAGATGGGACGAAGCAGAAGAATTATGGCGATCGCTCAACCCTCAACTCAATAACCTACCCCCAAGTCGCACGGGAGTTTACCTCCAAATCAACTTTGCTCAGAACTTTATCGAACTAGCTGAAGAAAGTAATTTTCAGCTTAAAACTCATTCCCAACTGCCAACTTTGAACGATGTGAATAGAATTCTAACTAGAGCAGTCGAGCAAGCGCAGCGTTTAGGGGACAAAAGAGCCGAGGCTTATGCTTTGGGAAATCGGGGTAGATTGTATACGGATAAAACCATACAAAATTTGCCCCAAGCAGAAAAATTGACCAGACAAGCTTTGAGTCTTGATTCAACTTTTAATGCACCAGATATAGCTTACCAGCATTTCAGACAGTTGGGAAAAATACGTAAGGCTCAAGGAGATATTCCAGAAGCGATCGCATCTTACACCAATGCCTATGAAGCTCTGCAATTATTACGCAAGGATTTAGTTACAATTAATCCAGAAGTGCAATTTTCTTTTCAGAAAAGTGTTGAACCAATTTACCGAGAGTTAGTCGATTTAGACATAGGATATGCTGATACCTTAAAAGCAGCAGGAAAAAGTGAAGAAAGCCAAAAACTGATAGTACAAGCTCGTAAAGTGATTGAGTCTCTTCAATTAGCTGAAATTAATAACTTTTTTAAAGAAGCTTGTGTACAGGAAAAATCCCAACAAATTGATAACCTAGATAAAAAGGCAGGAATTATCTACACAATTGTTTCGCAAAACAAATTAACGGTTATTCTAAGCCTATCCCAACAGCAAAATTTAATCTTTCATACAACGTCACTTGAGCCAGAAGAATTTAAGAAAACTCTAGACGAGGTGCAACGTTCCCTGATAGATCCTGTCAGCGTTGAGGAAATTGCCCGCATACAGTACCACAAGTTGTATAACTGGCTGATTAAACCAATAGAGTCCGAGTTAAACAACAGTCATGTCACAACTCTAGCCTTCGTGTTAGATGGAGACTTGCGAAACATTCCCATGTCCATCCTTTTTGATGGTAAGCAGTATCTCATACAAAAGTATGCCATTGCTGTCACGCCCGGTCTGCAGCTAGTCGATCCAAAACCAATCTCGAAGGTTGAGTTAAAAGCTTTTACCGCAGGACTCAGTAAAATTCGTAAGGAGTTTGAGCCACATAAAGATTTTAAAGAATTGAGCAATGTAGAAAATGAACTGCAACAAATTAAGAATCTTGGAATCTCACAACGGTTGATTCTCAACGAAGAATTTACGAGCACGCAACTCAAAAAACAGATTCTTGCTTCTCGTGTTCCTCCCATCGTTCACTTAGCAACTCATGGTGAGTTTAGCTCCAGCCCTGAAAAAACCTTTATCCTTTCTTGGGATAGCCGTATCAATGTGAATCAGTTAGGTCAGTTATTGCAGAACAATTCTTTGTATCAGAATAAACCTATTGAGTTGCTAGTTCTCAGTGCTTGTAAGACAGCAAGTGGAGATAAACGGGCGACGTTGGGACTCGCTGGAGTAGCAGTGCGGGCTGGTGCTCGTAGTACGCTGGCAACATTATGGTCAGTCGTAGATGAAACGACTGCTACAATCATGAGTGAATTCTACACTCAGCTAGAAGAAGCAAAAAAGACAGACCAAAATAAAGCGGAAGCACTCAGAAGATCTCAACTAAATATTATTGAGAAATACGAGCAGTATAGGCATCCACATTTCTGGGCACCTTTCATTCTAGTAGGAAATTGGCAGTAGCATATTAACGAAGGAAGAAAGAAGAAGGAAGAAGTATTAATATTATTCCCTCTTCCTTATTTCGATCAAGTATTAGAATCCAGGAGGTAAAAGTACGCGATCAATTTCAACGATCACACCATTCTTTGTTTGGATAGAGGGAGGCTTACCAACAGCATTATTCAGCTTGACTGTACCATCAGAGCCAACAGTAACTTTGACACTCTTACCAACAGCCGTTGGTATTTCTGCGCCGTTTAAGTTTTTCTCAGTGATGATGCGTGAAACCAAATGATATTTAAGCACTTTAAGCCGATTTTCTGGTTGGCTGTATCGCTGATAGATGTCTTTGGATAAAGCATTAAAGGCTTCGTCAGACGGAGCAAAAATTGTAAAAGGTCCGTCTTGCTTCAACTCATCCAGAAGACCTGCTTGTTTCAATTCATAAACAAAACTGGTAAATTTGCTATCCTCTGTCAGGGTGTCAGCAATGTTCCTTTCGGAGTTACGATAGGAAGGATAGCTGCGATAAGCAGAAGGTTGAAAAAGTGCCAAGGGAGGATAAAATTTGGCCAACACAGGAAAACTGATGAAGGTAGTGACACCAGCGATTCCTACAATCAAAGCCAACCTTTTAAACAACTTTTTGGTATTCTGGGCGTTCTTCTTTTGAATAAGCATATGTGTAAGTTCCTTGTGAACTCTTTGATGCATTCCCGGTCATTAGCCGAAATTCGATTGACGCATTGATAAAGGCTTGATACTATTTGCACAGTTGATGGTGGGGTCAGTCGGTCGATTTCCTCTGGATTGCTCCAGTTCACCTACTCCTCACTCAAGTTTGAATTAAGATTAACTACAGCTTACTCTTCTCTGATTTCCCATGTTCTGTTTGCATTTTGGCAAACAGTTTCTTCTACCTGGCCTTATTCAAGACGAAAGTTGAACTTCTCGACCTTGGACTGCAAAGATCATACCACAATAACTTCATTTATTTACCAAAGATTGCAATAGGAGTTGTGCAGCCGCTTTACTTTCCGGTTGTTGGTTGTTCGGGAGAAAACCTAATTCACGAGCCTTGTTATATGACTCCTGCGCTTCTTGAGGTTTCTTTAAATTCATTAATGCATTTCCTTTCCCAAGTAAAGCTTCGTAATAATTCTTATCAATTTTCAGTGCCTTTTCGTAAGCATCCAGTGCATCTTCGTGTGAGTTGGTGACACATCAGTACCTTTAAATCGCGATCGCCTACTACTTGTACTGTGCGTTAATGTTTTGTTATAGCAGTCCTAATTTAAGTTGTAAAAATTTTTAACCGCAAAGACGCAAAGAGCGCAAAGAAAAGAGATAAGAGAGAATTTTGCAAATGATTTAGGATTGCTAGATTTTCTTTTTTTAGCAATTGGCTCGTTTACAACATTTTACTCCCTTTCCGCCTCTCCTCTTTCTTCTCTTCGAGACGCTTCGCGAACGTGCTCTTTGCGTCTTTGCGGTTCATTTAAATAGGTAATCTGCGAGCGGGATAGAAGTACTGGTTATACAGGGTATTATCGTGTAGATTCTGGAGAGTACCGTATTGTTTATCGCTTTGATGCTGATGCGGATTTGGTTGAGATAATTTTGGTGGGAAAGCGTAATGATGACGAAGTATATAAGCAACTGAAGCGGGTTTCTAATTTTCGCTTAACCGAGTCGTATCAATACGACTCGGTTAAGGATAGTTGAGCTGCCAGAACCCCGGTATCTTAAAGATACCGGGGTTCTCGTTTTCTCTTAACCGAGCAGTATTGCGAGTAGTATTGCTTCACCTCTTACCTCTGTGTACTCTGCGTCTGGTGTGGTTAAATAAATTATTTTTGAACCGCAGAGGCACAGAGAGCACAGAGAAGAAAGTTCCTTAACTCTTGTTTTTAAAAGAGTCCAGCCATTCTTGAACTTGGTTTCTAGCAATATCGCGAGCGCCCAAACCAAATGCTAGGGCAATAGCAACTGCGATCGCACCTAACAAAAGCCCAAAAGCTAAATTCACAATATCGCTAGCAACGCCAATTTGTTGCAGTGCCATTGCAGATACTAGGGCAATAATAGCAATCCTTGCGGCCTGACCCAAAACTCGTGCTTGGCGATCGCCAGAACTAGCAATAATGCTAAAAGCCAAATTTGCCAAATACAACCCAATAGCAAAGACAACCAAGCCAGCTAAAATCCTGCCCAAGATAATCACAATCCCCGTCACCAGTGTTGTCAGTGCGGGAATATTCAGGATATTCACTGCAGCAACAGTGGCAAACAGCATAATGCCGACTAAAACGATCGCGCCGACAAATTCTGAAGGAGTGCGGTTTGGTATCGCAGAGGGTGTAGGTTCTTCTGGAATAACAACTCGTTTGGTCGGTGATGGCAGACCTAAAACCGAGAAAATATTGTTAAAACCTATACTTGTGAGGATACTGGTAACTAACTCCGATACAAACCTGCCGAAAAAGTAAGCAATCAGCAAAATTGCTACGGCTGTAAATATTGATGGCAGGGCGTTGAGAATCTGTTGCAGCATTGCGATCGCAGGTAAGGAAATCGCTTGAATCTGCAACTGATTCAGTGCAGCAATAGCCACAGGAATCAAAATTAGCACGTAGACAATCGTACCAATAATCGTCGATAGCGATTGCGTTCCTGCAGCTGCACTCAATCCAAACCGACTTCCCAAATGGTCAATCCCTGTTGTCATCAGTAGATTAGTTACAATCCGTCTGACAATGTTAGCGACAAACCAGCCAATAGCCGCAATAAGTGTTGCACCTAAGATGTTGGGAAGAATGGAAATAATTTGTGTAACCAGAGTTTGTACTGGTAGCAATGCCTGGTTCAACCCCAAGCTATCCAACACGGGGATGAGAAACACCAAAAGGATAAACCAGTACAAAGCATTGCCAATTGTCTCACTCAATGATATCTGATTGAGACTGGGAGCATTATTATCTTGTGGTGGATTTAATCGTTCATCCAACCGCAATGCTTGTAGCGCCCGTACTGTTATCAACTTTGCCAGACTAGCCACTAACCAAGCGACTGCGAAGATAACAGCAGCACCAACAAACCTGGGTAAAAAGTCCCCAACCTGATTGAGAAAAGTATTCAGAGGTTGAGAAGCAACCCTCAGTTCTAGCGTATCTAGAACTGCAACAACCGTTATCAGGAGGATAGCCCAAAAGACTACGTTGGAGATAATTCCCTCAACCTGGGGAGATTCCACTCCGGTGACTCCTGAGGCAATGCGATTGTCTATATTCGTGCGGTTGAGGAGGGAACGAGTTACAGATCTAGCAACTGCAGCAATCAACCAACCAACTAACAAAATCAACGCCGCCCCTACTAACCGAGGCAGAAACTGGATTACTTGTTGCAGAGTTGCTTGTAAGTAATCAAATCCATCAACTTGTTCAGATGGCAAGGTTGGAGATTGTGCAACCAACGGGTAGACCCTCATCGAAAAACCAACATTTATCACCTGGGATATTGTTTGCCAAGTTGCGTTCATGGTTTTTTGAAATAAAGGTTAAGTTTTATAACAAAAAACACTTGAGATGCATCTGCAGTATGGATTGTAAAGACAACCACTAACCCTGATGCGTAACAGTGTTTTGCCAGTAGATTACCAGTAAAACCATACAGATGAGTTGATATCAAGAAAAATTTTTGACTGTGTTATTTATTATTGGTCACTGGTCACTGGTCACTGGTCACTGGTCACTGGTCACTGGTCACTGGTCATGCGATACTCAAGGTGCAGACGTAGTGTAACAGTTGTGCAATGTCTCAAGTTTTTGAACAATCAATTCAAATTAATGCGACAGCTACAGTAGTGGAGCGATGCATTACCGACCTAACTCTTATGCATCGCTGGCTCAACCCTGCTTTACGCTGTGAACCTTTAGGTCAGTGGAGTACTGAAATTGGTGGCAAAAGCTTGTTCATTATTCAAACACCAATTCTCAAACCCACGTTACACAGTACAATCGTGGAGAGACAACCCGGTTTGGTTGTCTGGCAATTTCAGGGTTTTTTTGAAGGGCGCGATCGCTGGGAATGCCGACCCATAGACAAGGGAACACAACTGCTGAACAGGTTTGAATTTGATATCCCCAACCCTATAGTCAGTTGGGGCTTTAAAAGCTTTGCTGAAAATTGGACAAAAGGTGATATGCAAGCTCAACTGCGTCGTTTAAAACTAGTCGCAGAAGGGTTAGTAATCAGTGACCAGTGACCAGTGACCACTAATAACAACTATTAACTAACACTAACGACTATCAACTATCTACCCAACTGAGACAGTATGTGCCTGATAATATGAGCATCTCGAGCATTGGGGCTTTGTGCCAAATAAGTCTCTAAGTCTCTTGTAGCTTGAGAAAACCGACCAAGTTCATAGCACAAAAGACCGCGATCGCGTAATTCTTGTACTTGCTCGGGAAAAAGCATTAAAATTCGTTCCACCGATGCCAAAGATTTTTCCAAATTTTGTTGATTGAGGTAAATATATTTCAGATTTTTCAGCATTCGTTCCAAGAATTGCCGATTGCTCACAACAGGAAAAAATTCTGGTTTTAGCGCTACCTGCTGTTGATACATCTGACTGAGCAGTTCCTGACAATCTTCAGGAAACATGACGTCACCACCATTAAACACATCAACAAAAATTTCCATATCCGGAATGCTAGGTCGGATCAGAAAATGACCTGGCATTCCCACTCCTTCCATAGGAAAATCAATTCTTCTTGCCAATTCCAAGTAAACGAGTGCCAAAGAAATGGGAATGCCCAATCTCCGGTCAATCACATCATTTAAGAAGCTGTTACGGGGGTCATAGTAGTTCTCTTGATTACCAGCAAATCCAAGGTCATCGTAGAGATACTGATTAATAGTCTGAAGAATTTTTAGAGGATAGCGTTCCTGCGGTAGTCGTTCTTGTAGCTCCAATGCCATTGTATCCAAGGCGTTGAGGTATTCTTCCGGATCGAGGTAGGGATACTCTTCTTGTGCAATATACAAAGCTGTCCTTGCTAAGTCGATGTACTCATCAGGCTGCTGAACTTCTTTGTAAAAATACTGTCGCGCTGACGAGATGTTCATAAGCAGGAGGTTGGATTGCAAAACAACAAACTATCTTGAACAAGGGAGTGGGGAGTAGGGAGTGGGCAGTGGGGGTAGTTGAATGGTTTTAGTATTTGCATTTTCATTATAGTTCAAATGGATCTTTCGCAATCATCAGCGCAGATCCGCGATCGAGACCAACTAGTCTTAACTTTATTTGAATTGAAAACTTAAATTTATAAAATTTTTACTTTTGTTATGAAATGCCTTTTCTAAAAGGCTCTGAATAGCCTTTCACTTTTTATCAGTGTAAAAATTTAAAAATGGTATAATTTTATATTTTTTTTAAGTGTTCGTCTAGGAAATACCAAGTTATCAAATTAAATTTCTTTAAAGAAAAAACTTTATTTTTACAAAGTTTTATACCGTTAGTTTTTCCCAAAATGTTTTCAAAGCTTTAGTATGACTGTTTTTTTACATTATTTTAGATGATTGTAAATGTAATTTTTGTATAAATCTCAGTAAAAAACATAGTATTTAAAAAAAAATGATAGTAGTCTATAGGAATCATACATGATTTATGAAAAAACTCAGTACTGTAGCAAGATTTGCCCTCACCCTAGCCCTCTCCCTTTGGGAGAGGAGACAAGAATTCTAGCTCCCGAATCCCTTTTGGAGAAGGGTTGGGAATGATGGCAATTCATACTGTTTGTTATTCAAAAACGCCAAAAAAAGAATGCGACAGATAGTTGGATAAAGTAAAGTCTAGATCGCCGATAAAGTAGTCAAAAATGAGGCAAAAAAATGATTTTTCTCTGCGATCGAGCTTGATATCTCGTATGCTCAACGATAAAGTTATCGGTTTTTGGAGATTAATCTAACGATGCTATAGGTAAAACTTTCTCAATCCAAAATCTCAAATCTAAAATCCAAAATTTCTCATTAAAGTCTGCTTTCTTGAAGTCATAAGGTTAAATATGAAAATTTTCAATTTTGTTCGCGCAACATTAACAGCAGTATCTTGCGGTTTGTCAGTTTTAGCTATTTCAACAAGCACTCAAGCAGCTACTCTCACCCCAGTAGACACAGAATTGTCTTTACTCGTAGATGTATCGGGAAGCATTAGCGAGTATGAATTTGACCTGCAAAAAAAGGGTTATGTAAATACTTTTTTAAATCCCAATCTTTTCAACGACTTTATATCTAAAGGCTCATTAGGTAAGATTGCAGTCAACGTAATCTATTGGTCTAACGCACAACAGCAGCAAGAAGCCGTAGGATGGACTCTTATCGATAGCGTAGCAGCTGCACAACAATTTGCTAACGCTATTGATGCTACAACACGTCAATTTTTTGGCGTGACGGCTCCTGGTTCTGCGATCGCTTTTGCAACTCCAAAATTCTTTAATAATGATTTTGAGGGAACACGGCAAGTTATAGATGTATCTGGTGATGGAGCAGAAAATGACGGAACAGATACAGCAACTGTCCGGAATCTGGCCCTTGCTCAAGGCATTGACGCTATCAACGGTATCATTGTTGGTAGCGATCCTCTTGTTAAAAAGTTTTATCAAGAAGAAATTCTTGGTGGTATCAATGGTGATGGAAGTCCTGCTTTCTTGATAGAAGCAGCAACATTTGAGGAGTTCAACAGTGCTATTGACAAAAAGATTAAAGCAGAAATTAAAGTAAATCTTGCTCCCGCCACAGTAGCTCCTATTCCCCTGAAAGCAACTCCTACCCCTGTCCCCGAAGCATCTTCTATGCTGGGCTTGCTAGCCTTGGGTGCTGTTAGGGCTGGCTCAATGCTTACACAAAGAAGAAAGTGTCATTAGGCAGCCAGATGTTTGTTGGCAGAAAAATTGGCTGTTAACATTTAGCTTTGTTGAAATTCAGTATGCGAACGATAATCATATCATAACAGTTTCAAGATGTCAACGCATGACACCCCAATAACCTATTTTCGACAACAAAGCCAAATTTTTAAGGATAAATTTAAGCCGCAGAGAGGGACTCGTTCAGTGCTAATCTTGAAGATGACATTGGAATATCTTATGTCTTTCTTGACCTTATCTGGAATATAGCTTCAATTAATTAGGCTCAGCATGGTCACCACTGCAGAAAAAACAAACATTGGTTACATTACCCAGGTCATTGGTCCGGTTGTAGATGTTAAATTTCCTGGCGGTAAAATGCCACAAATCTACAACGCTTTGACCATTACAGGCAAAAACGAAGCCGGACAAGACATCTCTGTTACTTGCGAAGTGCAGCAGCTGCTAGGTGATAACCAGGTACGGACTGTTGCCATGAGTTCCACAGATGGCTTGGTACGTGGAATGGACGTTGTCGATACTGGCGCTCCTATTAGCGTGCCAGTTGGTAGAGCCACGCTGGGTCGAATTTTCAACGTCCTTGGCGAACCTGTAGACAACAAGGGACCCGTAAGTACTGAAGAAAAGTCCTCCATCCATCGCTCTGCACCCAAACTTACTGACTTGGAAACCAAGCCATCTGTGTTTGAGACAGGCATCAAAGTTGTTGATCTGCTGACTCCCTATCGTCGCGGTGGGAAAATCGGTCTGTTTGGCGGTGCTGGTGTAGGCAAAACCGTCATCATGATGGAATTGATTAACAACATCGCTACAGAACACGGTGGAGTGTCTGTATTCGGTGGAGTGGGCGAGCGCACCCGTGAGGGCAATGACCTATACAACGAAATGATTGAATCTGGAGTTATCAATAAAGATAACCCCAGTGAATCGAAAATCGCCTTGGTTTACGGTCAGATGAACGAACCACCCGGAGCAAGAATGCGGGTTGGTCTGTCAGCACTAACAATGGCAGAGTACTTCCGAGATGTAAACAAGCAAGACGTACTGCTGTTTATTGACAACATCTTCCGGTTTGTGCAAGCAGGTTCGGAAGTATCGGCTCTATTGGGACGTATGCCTTCTGCGGTAGGATATCAGCCGACATTGGGTACTGACGTAGGTGACTTGCAAGAGCGGATTACCTCTACCACTGAAGGATCGATCACCTCAATTCAAGCGGTATACGTACCTGCAGACGATTTAACCGACCCCGCACCTGCTACTACCTTCGCTCACTTGGATGGAACAACAGTACTGTCTCGTGGTTTGGCAGCTAAGGGAATTTATCCGGCGGTAGACCCACTAGGTTCTACTTCCACCATGTTGCAACCCAACATTGTTGGTGACCAACACTACGACACCGCTCGTGCAGTACAGTCTACTCTCCAGCGTTATAAGGAGCTTCAAGACATCATCGCCATTCTTGGTTTGGATGAATTGTCTGAAGATGACCGTCTCACCGTAGCACGTGCGCGGAAAGTAGAACGTTTCTTGTCCCAGCCCTTCTTTGTAGCAGAAGTCTTCACCGGTTCTCCTGGTAAGTACGTGAAGCTCGAAGAAACTATCAAAGGTTTCCAGAGAATTCTTGCCGGTGAATTGGATGACCTACCAGAACAAGCGTTCTACATGGTCGGTAATATCGAAGAAGCCGTCGCTAAAGCTGAAAAGCTGAAAGGCTAGTAGGGAATAGGGAATAGGGAGTAGGGAGTAGGGCATTTGACTCCCCACTCCCTACTCACTACTCCCTGAATAAATATTAGTAATGACTGAGTTAACCTATGACGTTGACTGTTCGTGTAATTTCCCCAGATAAAACAGTGTGGGATGCGGCGGCGGAAGAAGTCGTTTTGCCAAGTACCACTGGTCAACTCGGTATTCTTAGCGGACATGCGCCACTTCTAACCGCATTGGATACGGGTGTCATGAGAGTACGTCCTGATCGCAATCAGGGCTGGGTAGCTATTGCCCTCTTGGGTGGTTTTGCTGAAGTCGAGCAAAATGAAGTGACAATTCTGGTTAACGGTGCCGAACGTGGTGACTCGATTAACTTAGAGGAAGCCCGGAGTGCTTTTGGCGAAGCAGAAACTCGTTTGAATCAGGTACAGCAAGGCGATCGACAAGCACAAATCCAAGCAACCCAAGCTTACAAACGCGCCCGTGCTCGTTTTCAGGCTGCTGGCGGATTGATTTGATTTCACCTAAAAGCAATTTTGCTCTTGTGAAAAGCAATTTTGCTCTTGTGGGACGGGCGTCTCGCCCGTCTTGTAAAACAGACAAGCAAGCCGTCTTGTAAAACAGACAAGCAAGCCGTCTTGTAAAACAGACAAGCAAGCCGTCTTATTAAACAGGCGGGCAAGGATGCCCACCCCACAAGAAGCAGCACCCTGTCCCGTATACAAGACACAGCCAAAAACTGCCCATGCAATGTACCTTGTCAAATATCTTTTCAGGTCATGCACGGGCAGTTTTGATGTGGCTAATATTCCAACTTATTCCATGAAACCTTTACCAGTTACTTCTCTTTATTTTGAGATCAGGCGCTACCCGTAAAAGTAACTTCAGGAAATTTCGTCTGTGCTTCAGCCATCGGACGGTTTCTACCTTCTTCTTGCCAATAGTTAATAACTTCTGTGGCTTTATTAAGTAGTTCTACTCGATCCAGTTCAGTAATCCAGTGTTTGGACTCTAGTTCCTTCTTGAGTTCTTCCCAGGCATCATTCCTTGGCCAGAAAAAGTACTTAGTCAAAGGGCTTGTGCCTTTGCCTACAACTTGATCGACTGCCAATGCGACGTTATCGTCTAACCACAGTATTTTCAAAAGAAATTTGGACAATGGCACCTCCGGTGAGTCTCCCGGCTATTTACTAACTTTGCGATCGCTTATTCTAACTCAATACCTACCTGCTTACCAAATAATCATTGGGAGGGAGTAGGGAGTAGGGAGTAGGGAGTAGGGAGCTTACTGATCACTGATCGCTGGTCACTGTTTTAGCGTATTCTAAGGTAAAATAGTAGATTGAGGATCTAGGCGTGCTAGTTTAATGCGAGCTTCCTTTAGGGGGAATCGCTAGCGAGCTGGAACGACGATCTGATGAAATGTGTGGGTTTTAGCCCACACACAACAGAACGGAAACAAGCATAGAGGCAAAGCCACTACTCCTTTAATTGGGTGCAAGTAGGCTTAACTTATGCACTTTTTCTGCACACCCAATTATCCGACAATATGGCACATTTGGAGCAAGAATTCATTTGTTAAATTTTATGAAGGAGAGTTGGGTGGGCAGTGTACGCACAAGTTGAATTTACCCCCCCCTAATCCCCCCTTGATACGGGAGAAATTAGATATCTGAATTCCCTTCCCTTTCCAAGGGGAGGGCTAGGGTGGGGTAGAAACAAAGCTAAAACCTCGATTTATAAGCTATTATGTTCTCCAAAAAAGCTTGAGTTTACTCAAGCAACTTACAAAGCAAGCAATTATCAACGTATACAAAACTCCTTTCAGAAAACCTGTTAAAGGAGTATTTGTATATTTTACAATATACATTTCAATTTTTGTTAACTTAAAAATCGGTAAAAGTAGATTGGCAAAGGCTACATAAGCAATCATGGGATTTTGCCCATTATTAATGAAAAGTTGCAGTAACTTTCGTTGTTTGAGCACATCTAGCAATATAGTGAAAATAATTAAGAGAAAAAGTGAAATTGATGTTGCCACAAAATAGTAACTTAAGGTAGAAGGGTCTTTTTTAATACCTCCTTCAAATGGCTCAAACAGTAAGCCCAGAGCTAGCCAATAAACGCCCCACTGATAAAAAGATGCTAGCAATTTTTCTGTTTCAGAAACTGGATTGACAAATAAAAACCAACCGATGAAAGCTAAAATTATACTGAGTAATGTTGTTTGTTCCACCCATCTTGCTTGTAAACCAACTAGCAAGCTCACACAGATCGCTAACATTAGGATAATGATGCCATAGAAACGCGATCGCACCCAGGTGACTCGCCTTTTTTCATCTGTGTCTGTGACTCCTGCTTGCAGCCATTTTAAAATCAAATCTCCTGCAATAGTTCCGGGAATAACGATAAACAAGTACTTTAAATAATCCAATCGCAACATCCAGGAAATAGGTGATGTTGCTAAAAGTGCAGAAATCCAACTCGTTTTAACAGTGGCTGAGAACCGTATAGCTATCAAGAAACCTAGCAATCCCAAACGCAGCAATACATTATTTTTGGTGAAGAACCAAGCGATCGCACCAAAAACCGCCATATAAGCTAGAACAACCAAGATAATATCATTTCTCAGCAGCGAAAATCCACTTTCTTCAGGGTATTGCAGGGAAAAAACAAATATTATTGCTACCAACCAAGCACCAAAAGTTAACCATCTTGTGTACTGCTGGAATTGTTCGCTGACAGACCATCGAAGGAACATAAAAAAGAGTAGAAAAAAACCTAACAAAGCTATCCACCAGGTTTGCTCAGTTGGGTTATTATTGATTCTTAAGGGTCTAAAATGTTCCAGAAAAACTGCAAACAAACCTAACAGAAATCCTCTTTTAAAGATATATATAAGAACTTGTGCGATCGGAAATCCTTGAGTCAGGCGATTCGACAATGCTAGAGGAATAGCTACTCCCATAGAAAACAGGAAAAGTGGAAACACAATATCTACCCAAGTTAACCCAGCTAACTGAGGATTAAAGGTATGAGTTGGTGGTGGTTTTTGAGCATGATACATCCAAGCAGGTAATATTTCATAACTAATAGTCCCTGATAAAACCATGGCTAAAATAGCAAATCCACGCAACGCATCTAAAGTGTAGAAACGTTTTGGACTAGTTATATTGATACTATTCTTCTGCTGCATAGAAATTTTGATTGTAAGTAAGTCCGCGCAAATAAGAATTATCTGTTCGTAGTTGCGCTTTAGCGCATGCATCGTACAAACAGAATTTAGAAACTTTAATACATCACTGAACTATAATTTTTTCTTATTTTTTGCTGGCGTTGTATCTTGACATTTTGCCTCATTCTTCAGTTGATACATACCTCCAGACTTTCTAATAAGTTCGAGAAATGATGTTCCTCGACTAACAGTTAACCGAGGGATTTCATAAAAGTTTTTCCTACAGACCAGACTTAATATCTTATCATTATAGAGATAACTCGATACATAATATTTAGATACATACGACTTGACTTGTTGATTATAAGCTCCATAGGGGTAAGCAAAATGAGATGCTACTGTTTTCTGTGGATCTAAATCTTTTGTACATTCTCGTAGTTTTGTTTGAGATTGCACTAGCTCATATACGATTTCCTGAGAACTTATTGTAGTTAAATTCTTATGATTCATTCCATGAGATTGAATATCATAAAAACCTTGTTTTAAGCCCTCTCTTAATTCCTGACATCCTAAATGAGTTGAGGATTTCCTCTTTTGCTTGGGAAAAGTACCTGGATTAATAAATAAAACAACTTTGATTTTTTTATTGTATTTTTTCTCTAGTTTATACAGAATAGGTAGTAAATTAGTATGTATGGTTTTATGCCCATCATCTATTGACAACATAATTGGCTTTTTATTTAAATATTCTTTAGGAATTTTTTTGACTCTTTTTAAGAAAAAGTCATATAAGTCTTGAGTCGTTAAAAACCAGTAATCATTACGAATTAAGTCCTCTAGGAGTTCCTCTAGGTCTTGCTGCGGGTAATGCAGTGACTCTTCAGGAGCAAAAATCACGGGTGCTTTGTCATCTAAAATACCGTGAAAACCCAAAATTGGAATTTCACGGTCAGTCGCTTTAAAGTTGAACTGAGAAAGAAAAATAATGGCTAATAGAGCCAAGCCCAAAGCTACATTTTGATTTTTTAGAAAGAACACTGTCATTAATCTTAAAAAAAGTAAAGCGAACTTAAAAACACCGAGAATAGAGAAGACTCTATCGGTGCTTACAAAGTTTTACTTATGATGGACAGTAAATTATAATACAGCTTTTTACAAATTTATGAGCACTGAATGTATATGCTTGTTTTTACGGTTTAATTTGTCCAAATAGATTATTCACAAAAAGTGACTATTCCCGAAACCTACCCGCCAATGATGAATGTGACTTGCTCAATTTCGCAAGAAGACGGGCGAGACGCCCATCCCACAAGATATAATTGCACTCAATTTCATTGGATGTAACATTATTTTGATGGACGCAAGAAGACGGGCGAGACGCCCATCCCACAAGATATAATTGCACTCAATTTCATTGGATGTATACTCTAAACGGCTAAAACTTGGACTTTTTTAAAGGTCTGGAATTTGAGAGTTAACAAGCTATCTAACTTTTTCTGATTATCAGTATTAGCAGTAGCAATACAGTTAGATATTGCCGTCTTAAAATCGGTAAAATTGGCATAGTACTTAGAGTATAGGCATTCATTTCTAATAAACTTCCAAAAACGTTCAATTAAATTAAGTTGTGGAGCTTAAGCAGTGTCGAGGCAAACTAAACCCCGTTTTGGGAGTGCTCAAATGAGCAAGGTAATCTGGGGTCGGTTAAGTCCGATTAACCCCAGATTACTCCAAATAATTCTTATTTTTGGCTACTTAGTTACAAGACAGAACGTTTCTCTAATTTTGTGACTCGTCCCTGTAACGCATTGACTTGCTGCTTCAGTTCTACAACCAAAGTAGCAAGCCTATCGAACATAAGATCGCGATCTTGTGGTGGAACGGTTTTTTGCGATGGCGATGACGATGATGGGGTTTTGGTTGTACTTGTAGGAGGTACGGGACGATTTTGACTGAGTAACGATTCTATACGTATAACTCTAGTTTCCAAACGATTCAAATCCGCTTCCAAATTAGAGACACGAGAATCATACTGCTGGGATGATACGGTGTTTGACAGTATACCACCCCAGATGAAAATTCCTAAAAACAGTACCGATACTACCAGCCAGACACGTTTCATGAATTTTAATCAGGTTTCAGTTGAGAAAATAGACTTTGCCAGTTGATGGAACTAACAATCTTTTCTCCCTGTTTTACCTCAAATGTAACATTAGATGCTTGACTTTGTTGCAAGACTTCTGCACAAAGCTTAGCAACATCGTCACGGCTGATTTTTCCTTTGATGTTATCACCTTGGGCGACAATCAACTCTTTACCCCCTAGTTCCTCAGTTAAAGCGCACGGTCTCACAATTGTGTAAGGAATTCCACTTTGCTTTAAACTTTCTTCTCCTTTTAATTTCCAAGTTAAAATTCCTCCGAGTTGGTCATTTAATCTCACGGCGGGTGGTTCCTCATCTAAATTAATTCCCGGTCTTCCGGGACGAGTCACACCTGCAGAACTAACAAGGACAAACTGTGGTAACACTTGCTTGCTATAAGCTTTGATGGATTCCACTTGGAGAGAGAAACCACCTGGTGTAAATTTGGGGTTTAATCCACCGTCGTATTCAAACTTGCTCAGCATGAGTTGAAACGAGCAAATTTTACGAGTATCAATGGGCTGATAGTCTGGGAGTGTTTTGGCGCGAAAAACTGCGATCGCATCTGCAAAAGGAATGCGAATATTCATCCAGGTGTTAGCTTCTGTGTCAAAAGAATAGCTATAAGCAACACCATCCCATTGTGTCTCGGTACGTAGGAGGAATTTATAACGGTTTCCATCACCTCTGAGGCGCAACTCTATACCTTCACAGCCAGATAAGTCAAAACCTGGGGTAAAATTTTTAGTTCTAACAGACGCAAATCCTCCTGAGTTGGCGGTGGAAACGGAGCCAGAAAATAGAGATGTCCCTTCTACAAGTTGAATGTTGCTTTGACTGACTCCACCCATAACGACATCATCCACTGCGCCCCAAGTCTCTTTGAGTTCTGTAGATGGATTTGTAAAATCAAATAATACTCGTTCGCCTGCTTTTGGCAGATATTTTGTTACAGCTTCTACCAAGTTTTTTACCCCTTGGTATTCAACATTTTCTGGGGTATCGCCGACAATTTCTGGTTGGTAAAATTTAACACCTTGGTAGTATTTAGCCCGTTCTGGGCTATCTCCTTCTACAGGCTGGACGCGCACAGCAGTACAACACACTACGGCTTGGATGTTAGCCGCAATCAGAGGAGTGAGAGTTTCAGGTTTTGTAATATCCGCAACTACTAATTCCGTGTCATTGCCAAGGAGCGATCGCGCTTTGTCTATGTCTCGGACTAGCGATCGTACTTTATAACCCCGTTGGAGGAGTTGTCCTACCACACGTTTTCCCAGACCACCCGTTGCACCAGCTACCAGTATAACGCCCACTTGTTTTGCTCCATCAAGTCTGTCTTTATTATGAATGGGGCGACCTTGAAATAAATCTTGTATCCAGTTAAGAAAAGGAATAACCTCAAAGTAGGTTAGAGTTTCAATAAATCTGCCCAAGTCCCACTGCGAGCGATTGTTATCAGCCATATAAGGTATTGTTGTATCTTAGTTTTTAGCTTAATCCAAGAGAAGCCTCTCATTCACTCTGTACTCAGAGGAATGATGAGATGAATCTTGGGGCAATGACGAATTGACTTCCGACTTATGTTAACCGTAGGTTAACGCGGGAGTGAAGTCGATGAGGAATTGCCAATTACGGCACGATTTGACATAAACCAGATCTCCTTTTAACAGGATTGACTTTATTAACGTTAACCACCTTATTTTTGACACCAGGATAGTTTTTCAACTTCACACCAGTACCTAAGTTTTGCATTCCAATAACTTCGTATACCTGACCTTCAAATTGAACTAAATCCTTGGGTTGGTATCGGTAACGGTATTTTTTAATTCGACGTTGCCCTTTTGATACTTTGTGTTTCCGGTAAAGTCTCAAGTTTTCACCATTTTTTTGTTTGTTGCGAGTTCTCCTACCTGAGGATAATTCCGAACCAGATTTAGTTGAGCCGTCTCTACTATCAATATATTTGGCATCATAGAACTGCTCCATCGAGCGCTTATTTCGCCTAATTTGTTCTAGGATTAATGATTCTACTCTTTTCTGAATAGTACCACCTGCAACAACAAATGCATCGTTGTGATGAGATTTTTCTATTTTAAATTCTCTTCTAATGCCTTTGGTGATGTAGCCATAAGTTGAACTATATCGTCCATCATTAGTCAAACGCCATCTAACTGTTGTCATAAAGGTTTCACCTTTAAATGACTTCAGCTTTGGCTCCCATCCACAAAGGAAACCACTCTTTTTATGATTTTTGGATGCATGGCATTTATTACATAAGGTAATCAGGTTGGCAGGTCTATCTGTTCTGTCTTCTTTCCAAAACCCTAAGTGATGTACTTCTAATATTGGATTGACATCTTTATTTTTACAATTGGGGTTTTGACATTTATGCCCATCTCTGTGCAAAATGTATTCACGTAAATTATCAAAGCCATATTTTTCTCCCTGTTGATAACCCACACCTTGGATTTCAGCATCCTTTATTCTCTGAATGTCAAAACTAGCTACTTCAATCGTAATTTTTTTGACTGGAACTATTTTCTGAATTTTATCAATGATTTTGTGATGAGTATCTAGTTTGTGCTGAATACTTGGTGCTAGCCAATTGTCTTTACGCCTACGATTATCAAATCTTGGCGCACGATATCTTTTTCTATTTCTTCTTTGCTGACGGTATTTTTTTCGTTCTGTCAATCGTTCAGACACACCTTTTAACATCTGAACTTCACCACCAATTAATTCTTCTTTCTCGTTGACTACACTGTACCCAATATTTTGATAACCTGCATCAATCCCTAAATTTCCTGGTTGAGTATAACCACTAGAACCATAAATTAATTGAATGGTAAATGGAGCGCGACAATAAATTTTGGCTTTCCCTTCCTTCAAAAGCAACCGAGCTTTACGGGGAGTCGTAGGCATTAACGGTTTGCCGTGTTTGTTGACAACGTAGACTTTCATGATTTGTATTCCTAATAAACAGGTAATCGCCTTACAGCGTGGTTCCCTTTGCCAATGTTTATCCAGGTTTTATACCAGCAACACTTTTCCTCTTCCTGTAGAAATGTTTAATCACTGGTCGTAGAGTTCAGAACTAGGGATCGAGACGCTACTCTCTGTATTCTGAAGTACCTATATATTCTGGTTAAACGTGGTGATTTCTTGCGTAACGAACCACCTAGGCTAATGACGTACTTCCTAATTTCTTAAGAAGCCCACATTCACCCTGTACCCAGGGGAATGTGTGGAGTCGTCACGGCTTCGCCATCGCCAACACATAATTTATCGCAATACCTCTACAAATGTTTTGACAATCGATAAACCCGTTTTATTTATTTTAAAGGATTGATGGTAGCTTTTGCTGGAACGACCCAGTAATAAATTGTATGTCTGCGAGTTGGTCCTTTCACCTGTAGGACACGATCTGGTTTCCAGTTCCCCATGTCAAAATCATGAGAGACTATACGCGTACCTGGCTTAAGCTCTTTTAACAGCTTTGGTCGCAGTCTCCGATTAATTCTAGGTAGCAGATACAGCGTGACTACTGTTGCATCACTCAAGTTGGTTTGGAAAAGATCTTGTTGTAAAAAAGTTACGCGCTCGCTCACTCCCTGCTTTTGGGCATTTTCTCGACTTTGCTGCACCAACTGAGGATTAATTTCTACACCAATTGCACGACTTACGCCATAATTCTGTACAGCAGTAATTGGAATTCGCCCGTCACCACTACCCAAGTCGTATAACACATCTTTGCTTGACACATTTGCCATTTTGAGCATTTGGTTAACCACTTCTTCCGGCGTTGATACGTAAGGTACATCAGCCTCTCTTTGTTGGGGTTGTACGACGGAAGCAGGTATTTGGGCTTCTATTTCAAAATTACGCTGTTGCGTACAACCCATTAATATCAAGCTAGTCACGCTTACAATTGCGATCAGTATTTTCAGCATTTGTTATGACAGTATAGAAATGTTGCCTTAACCTTGACGATGACAGGCTATAAATAGTAGAGGCACACCAGCTAGCACCACAGCCACTCCTATCATTGCTCCGATACCAGTATATGCGAGGCTAGAGTAAAGTCAGTAACCACATAAAAGACAAAACAAGAGAGGTGTCAGGGGATAAAAAGGAACTCGAAATGGTCTTTCTCGCTCTGGTTCCCGCACTCTCAAAACTAACAGTGAGAAACTGCTCAGTAAAAAAAAGAACCAAAAAATGGGAGCAGTAAAATCCACCATTGTTTCAAAGCCTCTGCGCGTTACAGTTCCCAACACCACCAAAAAAAGTGTTATGACAGCTTGTACGAGCAAAGCATTGGTCAGTGTATTTGAACGGCTTTTCCCACCTCCCATGAATGGTATAACTATTTTTATTGTTGAAAGTGAGGACAGTTTGAACTACCCGCCCAAGGAAGATAACTTTTTCGTTTTTTCCGAAATTATCTTAGAAGTTGTAACCTACTCCTACTAACAACCCTACGTCAGTGTCGTCAATAAAGCCGACGTTGACACCAGCCGTTGCTGTAATCTGTGGGGATAAAGGAACATCAACACCACCAGTAATTAATGCACCAACAGTGCTATCTCTACCTGTAGAAATTGCCACCCCTCCACCAATATAGGGTGCGACATTCACTTGGGTAATTTCTAAATTTTCCTGAGGAAAATCTACAGTAAGCGGTACGAGAAAGACTGGATCGTCTCCAAAGATAACTCCAGGACGTACAGAGAAATTGCGTGATAGTCCGAGCTTGCTAATCAATGTAAACGCACCTTCACCTATACCCGTATCGCCAGTTAAACCAATATTACCAGCAACACCAATATAACTAGGGCCAGATCTTGTTGCTCTTCCTGGAGAAATAACTTGAGCAACTCTGGTTTTAGAAGTTGATGTTGAGGATGATTCGGGCTGAGAGACTCTTGGTAAGGGTGCTGCTTGAGAAGTTTCTGGTGGAGAAATTAATGCAGATGCACTATTTACCTGCTTGGACATATTTGATGTGACATGATTCACAGAACGAGCCTCGCGATCCGATGTAATATTTTGCTTCTGTGCGCGAGCTGGCAAACTACTCGTAACAATAGCTAGCGATGATGCGATAAGCGGAAAATATTTCCAAAAAGTCGTCTTCATAATCTTTTTTCTTCATGTGGTTATCTCCATTCTTTTTAAGAAATGTGAGCAGAAAATGACAAAACTTTATACTTTAGTTATTGGCAGAACAATTTGAAAAGTTGTCCCTTGTCCAACAACACTTTTAACGTTAATTTTACCACCGTGTACTTGGACTATTTGTTGGGCTATAGCTAACCCCAAACCAAACCCGCCTGTTTTGCGCGATCGCTTTTTATCGACTCGATAAAATCTCTCAAAAATATGGGGTAAATCAGTTTCAGGAATTCCAACACCATTGTCTGCTACTTGAATAACTGCTTGGCGTGATTGGGTAAACAGCCGCAACTTAACTTTTCCTCCAGAAGGAGTATATTTGCATGCATTACTTAAAAGATTCATAACTGCAATTGGCAGTAAATCTTTTTCAGCTTGCACGGTTATGCTCTCAGAAGGGAATTCACAAGATAAACTGATATGTTGTGCGGTTTCTTGTTTTGCACAATCATCAACTAGCTTTTTTAAAAGAATCTTCAAATCAACTTCATCTAACATCTCAGCAGGAATTCGATCTTGATGTCGTGCCAAAAAGAGCAAATTATCTACTAAAAGACTCATGGACTTAGCAATATCAACAATCTTTTGAAATCGCTGATGTTGTTGAGATGGATCTTTCGATGTTGAGAGTAAACCAAATTGAGCATTGCTCATCATCGCAGCTAAAGGCGATCGCAATTCATGAGAAGCATCAGCTGTGAAGCGCTGTAGTTGGGAGTAGCTTTCACGAATTGGTTGCATTGCTTGTCCACCTAAAAACCAACCAGCAAAGGCGATGATACCTAAAGTTGTCGGTACTGAAATCGACAAAATCAGCCTGAAGTTAGCTAAATCATTTTCAATAGAAGTCAGTGGCATTGCTACTTGCAAATAACCAATTAAGGCATTGTTTTGGTATACAGGCAATGTGACTTGACGCAACCACACGCGATTGTAACTGAATTTGATGGTGTCAAAGCCATTTGTGGTTGCAAGTTGCTCCCCAGGAGTTGCACCAAAAAATTGTACGAGTTGCTTTTGGGCATTATACCAACGTGCATACACGAGTTGGTTGTCAAGGGGTGGCTGTGTATTAGTCCCCAAAAGCGGCACATTCTCTAAGTCTACCTCTCTGTAACCGTTGTGAAGCTCATATTTTACACTTGCAGCCATTACCCTCGTTTTTGTGTAGAGCAATCGATCCAGTTCTTCTAAAGACTCAATGACTTCCAAGTAGTAAACCACTGCTGCAAACGCAACCAAAATACCACCCATCGTTATGGTGAACCAACAAGCAAGATTGCAACGGCTGCGGTTGAACATTACGGTTTCAAGCTATAACCCATACCATAGATAGTTTTAATCCAGTCTGCTGCACCCACTAGCTGCATGCGATGGCGCAATTTGCGAACAAGTACAGTCAGAGCATTGCTTTCAGGTTCCATTCCCCATTCCCATAATGCTTCTTCAATTTGAGTGCGGGTTAAAACCTGATTGGGGTGACGCATCAAATATTCTAGCAGTTGAGCCTCGCGAGGTGATAATTCTACAGTTGTTTGACCCCGTTCTAGTGTTAACCGAGTTAAGTGCAGTTGCAAATCTCCTACTTGGAGGCTGTCTCCGAGCCATTGAGGCGATCGCCTGCTCAATGCACGTACCCGCGCCAGAAGTTCCACAAGATCTGCTGGTTTAACCAAATAATCATCTGCACCCGCATCTAAACCTGTTACTTTATCTAAAGTGGTATCCTTAGCAGTTAGCATCAGTACAGGTGCGGTTTTACCTGCTTGACGATACTGGCGGCACAAACTTAAACCACTGATTGATGGTAACATCCAATCTATGATTAGTAGATCGTACTGCTTTTGGGACAACAGCCATTGTGCAGTTTCCCCATCTTCAACTCCATCCACAATATATCCTGCTTCCGACAGTATACCCTGTAATGGTTCCAATTGTTCGGAGTCATCTTCTACAATTAAGATCCGCATATGTTGAGCCTGTGAAAAGTTTCTGAATTCCACTCTACTTAAGGTAATAAATTTTTAGACATTTTACGTCCCCCAAAAGTCATACCAATTCCCATAAAGATGACCTTAATATATTGTAAATATCATAAGATTTGGGTTCTTATATTTTTTTATTTTAAACTACTTATTAAGCTCAATTTTTGAGGAAATTAACATCATTTTTTAGCAACTTTTATTCAATTAAGAGTTCCAAATATGCCAGAATACATTTTACAAATCCTGCGTTTTAGAAGAATTCAAACTCTCCTTTTAATACTTCCTTTTTTCCTGTTAGGAGTAACCTTTTGGATGGTGGGGGGAATTCTCACAAGAAAAATCTTAAGTAGTCCTTATAGCACGCTAGACAAGTTACAAGCAGATACACAATTATATGTTTATTTAAAGCTGAATTTGGCAGTGAATATAATTGATATAGAGCAAGATGTGGGTTTACTTAAAGTGGAAACTCAAGTGGCCAATCCCGTATTAAAAAGAATAGAGTTTCAAATACCCAATATACCTTCAAATTTACAAGAAGTTGTACTTTTGCAACAATTAGACTTATTTGCTAAAGAAGGAAAATCAAAAAATAATAAAGTAATTATGATGGATATTCCTATCAACGTGCAAATCATTAAGGCTGAAATTCATAAGGAGCGAGGAGTTAGTTTTGTTAAAGTTATGACTGCTAGCGATCTACTCACTAAATTAGAATTTGAATTTCCCATAACTGAAGTCAACATGATAGAAGCGATGATTGCACAAGAACTAGGGCTATCTCGTAGAGATATCAGTCACTTAGTGCGTTACCAAATTAAATAAGTTTTCTTGTATAGCAGTTCTCAATTGATTGTAATACATTTGTAATTGAATTGTGTGGCGGGCATCTCGCCTGTTCCACAAGATGGGATAATACTTAACGTGATGAACCACAACCTAAACAACGCATACAAACCAAAAAAGCTGCAAACACTGAGACAATTTCAATGAGCAATTGGAATGATAAGGGAGTGAGAGCAAATCCCCAAACTAGAGCGATCGCTCCAGCTACCAAGGCTGCTATGCGATTAATTTCATCTTTAGTTCTTAAACCTAAAAAACAAATCCCTAGACCAATAATGAATAAGAGTATGCCAGTCATAAATATACTTGTTATTAGCCAAAATTTTTACTTCGTCACACTGCCGAAATAAATGCCATTGCTCTATTGGTTTTTCAACCCTACTTACTGTCTAAATAGTCCTTTAGTATACCAACAGTTAAAGTAGAAATTCCTACAATAATAAGTGAAATAAATGGCCATCGCGGCCATGTATCAAGTAGGTCAGACCAAAGTTGAATAGGGTAAATAATCAGCAGTCCAATAATTCCCAGTCCAATAAGGAGGAATCCAGCTTCTTTTAGACCTATCCTTTTCATACATTCGTAGGTGTGAATGAACTTTAGCACTTGCTCTAAACGTAGTTCAGTTAAGAACTTAGACTGGTCAGCTAACTAAAATTTGGGGCATGAAGCCCTACTACTTTAGTGCAGGGTGCTGACGCTTTACTTCCTAAAATGGATTTTTCATGAATCATTTAGGATTGCTATATCAATGATTGATTAGGTCATCGGCGCTATAAGTCTCAATAAGGAATTGATAATTGCTAAAGAGAATGAACCAAGCAAAGCACTCCATATACCCCATCTTAATCGAAAACCAGGAACTAGGTAAGCCGCCAATCCAAAGATGATCGCATTCAGGATAAAGAAGAATAAACCCAACGTAAGGATGATAAAAGGAAAGGTAAAAAAGGTCAAAATCGGACCCAGAATGGCATTCAAAATTCCGAAAACAGCAGCAGCAATTAGTGCCTTACCAAAGCTATCAACCTCAACTCCAATTGGTAATCTAGAAATAATCAAAAAACTGACAGCAGTCACTAACCAAGTCCAAACGATTCCAGCCATAATCAACGCTCCCTATCCTTCAGAGGATTTTATATCTACTACACATTAAAGGCTATAAAGAGTCAAAAGCCAAATTGAGGAATTTGGGCTTTTAACTCAGGATAAGTATGAAAGGATCTTCTATATCTAGAATTGAGGATAAATGTGAATAGAATGTGACGGTAACAAAGAAGTAAGAATTAATTACTGTTTTTTATCACTCATATTATGATACAGCGACGAGATTTTTTTCCAAATTCAAGACTGCAGTATAGGTATTTCCCCAGAAGATTTTGGACAGTTTGAAACGTAAATCTTTCAAGCCAAAGATTGTGTCGAACTTGAGTTTTAATATATGATTTTGTTTTCATGATTTAAAAAATAAAAACAGCTATTTGATGCCCATAGATTCCAGCATTCTTTCTCGCTTCTTCCTTGCGATCTCTCGCATATCCACAGTTTTATCAGTCTCGTCTACGATTTCACCCGTGATCACCTCTAGCACATCTTCTAAGGTAACGACACCAGCAACATTTCCGTATTCATCCACTACCACTGCTAGATGTTCGTGAGCGTCTATAAAACCTTTCAGAAGTTTGTCTGCTTTAATTGTTTCAGGCACAAAGCGAACTTTGCGGGACAGTTCAGCAATTGTTTGATGATTTTTCCCCTCTACCATTGCTGTTAGCAAAGTCTGCTTTAAAGCAAATCCAATAACTTCATCGATAGAGTCATCAACCACAATAATTCGGGTATGTTGTGAAGCGATGATGTCCGTTTTTGCCTCAGCAAGAGTCATATTTCCACGTATGTGTGTCAGTATGACTCGGGGTGTCATTATATCAGATGCTGTTAAATCGTTCAATCGAAACACCCGTTGGATCATTTCTGCTTCATCCCTTTGAATCATCCCCTCTTGTTGACCGATACTTGCTAATAACTTGATTTCAGCCTCATTCGTTGTCGGTCGTTTCTTACCTTTAGTGAAGGGTGCAGTAACGGTTTCGAGAATCCAAACTAGAGGTGTGAAGACAATGGAAAGCCCGGTAACAGGTAAAGCTGCAACTACAGCTAATTGTTCTGCATAGCGTTCTCCAATTGTCTTTGGGATGATTTCACCAAAGATAATAATCAAGAAGGTCAATACCCCTGAAAATACACCCAGCCAAATATCTCCTAAGACTTGAGCGGCAATATTCGCTGTCAGGATACTACCAATGATGTTAAAGATGTTGTTGAGTATCACAATGGTGGCTATCGGTCGATTCATATTTTCACGAATCGCCAAAAGTGCCACTGCCGAAGGGTTGTGTGATTGAGCTAATTGGCGTACTTTTAAAGTAGATACAGAGAATAGCGCCGTTTCTACGCTAGAACAAAGCGCCGAACCGCTAATCACAAAAATTACAACAAGAATCAGCTGTAACATATTTTTTCCCAAAAACGGGAAGAAAAAGTTGATGATGTAGATTAAATTGGCTATACAAAGGGAAATTATAGCTAAAAATTCAGC
This sequence comes from Scytonema hofmannii PCC 7110, assembly GCF_000346485.2. Classification (NCBI taxonomy): domain Bacteria; kingdom Bacillati; phylum Cyanobacteriota; class Cyanophyceae; order Nostocales; family Scytonemataceae; genus Scytonema; species Scytonema hofmannii. The sequence continues at coordinate 1,599,900 of NZ_KQ976354.1, read as the reverse complement.
AAATATGCAAACGGCACTAAACTTTTTGCTATGTGTTGTTTAACATTTCTAGATTTTAGCATTTTTTTCATCTAGCTAAAGCAATATATTTATTATGAATATAGCAATCCTATCTGATTTGTAAACACTCAGCGATCCAGATCCCCGACTTCTCCAAGAAGTCAGGGATCTAACTGTTTGTAACTCCTACACGGATTGCTATAGGAGTTCTAAATCTAAAATATAATGACTTTAGATAGAGGTTGTTTTTGAGATTTTCCTTAATATTACTTGTAGCAATATCCATAATAAAAAGGTGCGATGAATTTTCAAGGATCGGTATCGGCAGCGTGGACAAGGGTGCAAGAGATGATTAATAGTTCTATCATCATGCTGCCCAATAAAGAAACACTCTTTCCCCCATCTCCCCATCTCCCCATGTTTCTTAAGAGCAGCCCCACGGGTGGCGCACCACCCGCTACGAATGAAAGAAACACTCTTTCCCCCACTCCCCACTCCCAACTCCCCACTCCCTGTTTCTTGAAAGTGATTTAGGGTTGCTAAATTAGCTGAACTTGTATAATAACTAAGAATTATAAAAAAGACCCGTACTCCCGAAACATATACGGGAATATAGGTGTCGTGGAGGATATCAACTGTTACAACAAAAGTGAATTAACTATTCACTTTTTGTTCCAGAGGTACTCAAGCTGTCCTGCTATGATTTTTAACATAAGCAATAAATGTGAAGAGAAAGTGACGTTGCTGCAGAAAAACAAAAAACTTTAAGTAGCATTTTTGACGACTAGTTCTAACACTGTAGAAACAACAGTCAGAACTATTGAACCTAACAAAGCAGGTACAAAACCAGCAACTAGAAAACCAGGAACGAGACCTCCTACTAACCAAAGCATTAGCGCATTAACGATAAATAGAAATAGGCCTAACGTTAAAATGGTTAGAGGAAGGGTTAAAATGAAAAAAATAGGTCGAACAAATGCATTGACTAGTCCTAAAGTTAGGGCAGCAACTATAGCGGTATTAAAAGAATCAAACTCAAAGCCCGGTATGATATAAGCTGTAATTAACAGCGATGCAGTAGCAACTAACCAAGTCAGTAAGAAATTCAGTATTAACATATAGCGATTAGCAATTTTTCTAGTTCAAACATTGTCAGTTTTCTTATGACGACCAATTTTCTCTGAAGCTGGGGTAAAGGGTCAATCCTCCATCAATAAATAAGGTCTGCCCAGTTATATAAGCAGCTTCATCTGATGCTAAAAAAGCTACAGATGCTGCCATTTCTTCTGAAGTTCCCGCACGACCCATAGGAATCTTTTGTTCAACTGCCGCTTTTGCTTCTGGATCGTTAATCCACGATCTATTAATTGGTGTGATGGTTGCACCTGGCGCAATTGCATTCACCCGAATATTTTTATCTGCATATTCCAAAGCTAAGGAACGTGTTAAGTTTTCCATACCCCCTTTACTTACGGAATATCCAACATATTTTGGTTTGGGGATGATTTCATGAACACTCGATATATTAATAATGACACCACCACCGTTGCGTGAAAGAAAATGCTTGAGCGCTTCACGGGCGCATATGTAGGCACCTCTGAGATTTACAGCAAAGACTCGGTCAAACTCTTCAATTTTAATTTCATGGGCTGCTCCTTCAATTTGAATCCCTGCATTGTTAATCAAAATATCCAAACTGCCAAATTTCTCCACAACAGTACCTACCATGTTGACGACATCCTCTTCTTTAGAGACATCAGCTTGAACTAAAATATTTTCAACTCCACACCCTTGAATCTCTCCACAAGCCCTTTCTATCATTTCTTCTGTGTCCTGAGCATCTTCAGGGCTTTTGCGGTAATTTATGGCAACATTTGCCCCTTCTTGAGCAAATCTCACTGCAATTGCTTGCCCAATCCCCGAACTCGCACCTGTCACTAATACATTTTTGCCTTTTAAACCTTTCATCACAATTATGTCTCCTTTATTTAGCTAGCTACACGTAAAGACGCAATCGATCAAAAATCCTTAACCTCCATTGATTGCTTGAAGAAAGCTTAAAAATATGGAGGTCAGGAAAAAATGAACTGTTGTCACTGTGACAGCAAAAAGGTGATTTGGTCATTCCCACTTTTGACGGCACAGTTGAGCAACTTTGCCCTAATGGTTTTCAGTATTGGTAACAAATGTGAAGAAAAAGTGACTGCAAGAGAAAAAATCGACTTCATTTAGTTGCCTTATCAGTACAACTAGATAGAAGCCGCTCAAAATTAAACAATTAATTGATAAGCAGTTTGTCTCCGAGCAATGTATATCAATGTCTTTAGGGAGATTCTATTTTTTGCAATTCACACTAATATTGTTATTTATATACGAGATGTAAAAAATACTGAAGAATCGACCGTTTACTGTCCAGAGTACTTAGGAAAGAGTTTCTAGTCTATGAGTCGCTTTCGCATTACTACCTTCATCTCTATCATGGTCTTGACGATCGCATTGGTATGCTTTTCAACAAGTCATATGCTGGTGCAAGCCCAAGAGCGACCAACGTCTATTCTTACATTGGATGGTCGTCGGTTATTTGAAGTCAGCGAAACTGAACAATTTAGTGCCGAAAATCGCGCTACTGAAGCCAACGTGATTTTAAGACAGGCTGTCCGTTCCTCTGAACCAGTAAAGGTGGAGATTGTGGAAAGTAATCAGTTACCTGTGATTCGGGTCAACAGTCGTCACTTGCTCACAGTAACCCAAGAAGATACTCCTACAGGCAGAAGTAAACAAGAACAGGCTCAAATTTGGGTACAACAGATTAGTGAAGCAATTTCGCAAGGTCAAGAAGAACGAAGGTTAAGTTATCTTTGGAGAGCGCTGTTATTTGCAGGTTTATCTGTATTGGGAGCGATCGCACTCCACAGAATTTTGGGTTTTATATGGCGCTATTGGCTGCAACGACTGATACCAAAGGCAGCTAATAATCCGGAGACAGGGGCGCAACCTAAAGGAATAGAAGTATTTCTCAACTTGACACTCTTCTTAGTACGTGTTGGACTGTGGTTGGGGACGATTATTTACATTACAGATTTATTTCCTTTAACAAGATACTGGAGCCAGCGTATTGCAAGTATTCTGCGGATGAGTTTAACCTCACCAGCTATTTCTCTGGGGGAAAAGTCCTATTCAGTTATCAATATAATCATCCTAATTTCTCTATTCTTTGGATTGGTAGCTATTGCTGGAAACTTTTGGCGTTCTTCCGCACTAAGTGGTGCATCAGTCGCTCCAAAATCTACAGTTTGAGCCAAAAACTGATTTATCCCCGCACCACTTCCAATGGATTGGTAACTTATCTGAACATTAGGATTTTGTCGATTGTATTCTACAAACCATTGCTGATATAGAGGGGCTGGAAACGAAGCACCTGCACCACTGATAGCAGTCGTGCTACCTGTAGCAGTATCTGGTGCTGGTGTAGTTTCAGGAGATGTAGTGGTTGGGGTTTGGGTTGGTGGTTGGCAAGAAACTAGCCCAACTGCTAGTGCAGTGACAGCACTTACGAAAGTACAACGAGTCGAATCAAAACTGAAAAACTTTAACGGCATAGTGATTTTTCTCCAAAAAAATTATGAATAGAATTTGCTTGTTTGCTATGCAAATAGTTTTGAAACTTGTTTACGTTTCGTAACATAGTTGATTTCAATCGACTTACTTAGGCGCAAGTAAACCTAACTACATGACTTCATGACAAAGTGTAAAGACACCTGAAAGCTTGACTTAATGATGCTCCTCACCAGTTGACTTTAATCATGCTGACTTACTTGTCTAGTATTAGAAATAAATGTGATTCAAAAGTGATATCTAATTGCTGTGGCAGTAATATTATTTGCGCTCACTTTTTCTTCACATTTTTTATCTATAAATTATGGAAACTATTTACTGGCTTTTTTGCAAGTCGTTTTTGTAGAGTATTTGAATACCCGTGAAACTTGGACAATGGATTGGTTTCTTTACTTTAGTAGCTTGCTTGTATATTCTTTGGCAAATTCGGCAACTGATTTTGCTGCTGTTTACAGCGATCGTATTAGCAACTGCATTAAATCAGCTTGTTCTACAAATACAAAAGTTACATATTAAGCGTTCTCTAGCAGTTTTTCTAAGTCTTTTTATCTTAATAGCATTTTTGGTTAGCTTTATCTGGCTGATAGTGCCGCCTTTTACCAAAATAAGGAAGAAGGAAGAGGAAAGAGGGAAGAAGGTTGGGATTTTCGTTTATATCTCAAAGTCTAACTCTCTTTCTTCTGACAAATGGGTCAAAAGCCCCTGCATTAATCCCTGACAAAGTGGACAAGCCTTATAAACAACAAGGGCGATCTGTATTCTGGCTTACAATCCCAGGAAGGCTTGTCCACTTTGTCTGACTTTCACCGAAAATAAGGAAGGAGGAAGAAGAAAGGCCGAAGTTGGAAAGAATTTTCCGTCTGCTCTTTCTCTCTTCCTCCTTCCTAAGGTAGAAGCCCCTCAATTTATTGATGGAAAAGTAAGATTTTGTTCTTGCCATTTCAAATCCCCTCAATTTATTGATGGGGATACAACTTCGGTCTTCCCTCTTCCTTCTTACGAGCGTTAAGTAACCCCTCAATTTATTGATGGATTCATAAAGGTTTTTCACTCTGAAAATCCCCTCAATTTATTGATGGGGATACAACTTCCTTCTTCCTTCTTTCTCCTTACGAGCGTTAACGCACAATTTCAACATGGCAAAACAGGTAGCAATGCTACCTGCTGTGACTCTAACATCTCAAATCTTGTTTACAACTTTTTTTGGAGCCTTGAGATTGTTAATGGCAATACCTCTAGCTGTAGTTGCAAAAACCTGGATAGAAAAAGTTTTATTTCAAGATGTTTTAGATAAGTGGGATAACACTTCTTTTCATTAACACTTTATCGAGGAAAATGAACAACAATTAAAGAAATATCTCTATGAGAGCGTGCGATCGCTTCTGGTTGAATTCCCACACTCGGCAATCCCAATGTATCGGAATGAGTGCCAGCAGTTAATACCAGCAAATCATCTTTCCCTACAACCATAGAAATTTTATGAATAAAGTTTCCTCGTACTCGCTGAACAGAAACTTCTGAATTCAAACCCATTTCTTCTAAATTAAGAGGTATATGCCGAGTACGGGGCAACACGTGTAAGAGTTGTAGCGATCCTTTAAGTTCTACTGCCAGAACTTGTGCTAGAGATACTGAATGTTGAAAAACAGGAGATGATATCTCAATTTCAGTAAAAGCTAAAAAAACTTGTTTTGTACTTTTAATAGGATGAGAAAACCGAGCGATAATAACTGGCACAATTGTATGATTGACAACATTATCAATCACACTACCAAAAAAGTTTTCTGTATAAGTGGAGAAACCTTTCCACCCACACACAATAACATCAGCATTGCGTTCGCGAGCAGTTCGCAAAATTCCCTTATCAACTGAGTCATCAACTCTACCAATCGCTTCAACTGCTGTAACAGCAGCATGAGCAGCAGTTTCTGCCGCAGCTAATAATTGGTTTTGTTGCGCCTTAATATCCGGCGTTCTTGGCTCTTGATTATCAAGAATAATATGCAAAGGTAGTAAAGTTCCCCCAGTTTTTTTAGCCAAAATAAGAGCCAATTGAAGTAGATTATTTTCAGTATCAGGATTAGCAACAGGTACTAAAATACGTAAATTTCGATCTGCGGCAAAGGGATTATCCGATGGCTGTTTTCCATCATCCGTTGAAGTTCTGTCATCTAACTTGATACCTTGACCCCAACGTGCTGTTATAGAAGGTGAAGCAATACAGGTGACTAAAATCATGGCAATAATGCCATTAACAGTAACTTGATCTACAAGTTTAATCTGGAAAGCTACAGTAATTGCCGCCAATGTTGATGCTGCTTGAGCCACTGAAAGACCAAACATAACCATGATGCTGGGAAATTTAAAACCAAAAAACTTACCCGGTCCCCATGCAGCCAAAAATTTACTAATAACTTCTGTAACTATCATCACTCCCGCCACTAACAAAGAGCGAGGTTCGCTCATCAAAATGGTAGGATTGATAAGCATTCCTACTGAAATGAGAAAAAATGGAACAAATAAGGTGTTACCAATAAATTGGATGCGATTCATTAAGGGACTCAATTGAGGAATGAGTTGAGTAATAGCTATCCCAGCTAGAAAAGCCCCAATAATTGGCTCAATTTCAATCAATTCTGCTGCATAGGAAACCACAAATAAAGTAGCCAAAACAAATGTAAATTCTGCTCCTTCATCATGACCAAAACGACGAAAAAACCATCGTCCCACTATAGGCACTCCCCAGAGCGTAGCAAAAGTATAGATGCTTAAAGATGGAATCAGAAATAACCAAAAACTTAGATTAAGGCTACCTTGATTTGCTTTAACAACAATTGCCAAAACTAAAAGCGCCAATACGTTTGTAATTAAAGTTCCTCCCAAAGTTGCTGTTATGGCCTGACTTCGCATAATTCCTAGCTTACTCACTATTGGTAATGCCAATAGTGTGTGAGAAGCAAAACAAGATGCTACCAATATAGAAGCTAGAAATGAATACCCTAAAAGTAGCATTGCTACTGTACCAAACATCATTGGAAGAACAAAAGTAGCCATTCCAAAGATAACAGCTTTATCAGCATTGTACTTGAGGTCATTCAGACTAGTTTCCAGTCCTGCCATAAACATCAGAAAGAGTAATCCTACTGTACCCAACAATATAATTGTTTTATCTCTTTCTAAAAGATGTAATCCATAAGGACCGACAGCCATTCCTGCTAAAATTAACCCAACAACTCCAGGAAGTTTAAACCGCTCAAATAAGAGCGGAGCAATTAGCATAATTGCCATAATTATGAGGAAAACAGGCACTGGAGCAGTTATCGGAGCCGTAAACAACACTGAAAAAGTCAAAGGTTCCGTGAGAACTTGATACCAGGTTTCTAGATGCATTCCAAGATATGTCATATAATTATTGTGAAAATAGGGATAAAGGTACTGGTTATCTGTACTAGTTTATAACTGTATAAAATTTTTTTTAGGCATAAAAATAAAATGGCTTTAACCTCTTTGCTTATCTTGCGTCACTTTTTAATCACATTTATCTTTTAAATTCTCTTTAGATAATTTGATAGTGGGAATTAATGGCATCTCTGCTGTGTATCAGTTAAAGATGTGCATATGACATACCTTAAAAATAATTAAAATATCCCCACTCATCAGCCACGCTTATGTTTTTAATCGGCTCTGTCCGGTAATCGTATGGAAGCAAACAATATGGCAGCATCAGTCACAAGTCAAGTACAAGAACATCAATGGCACAATCTACTTGAGCGGGAAATTGCTCGACATTTAGACACAAATCTAGAAACAGGTTTAACTGCTGCCGAGGTGACAAAACGGCAGGAGCATTTTGGTGCTAACGAACTTAAGGGCAAACCAGGAAAAAGCCCTTTTGTCAGATTCCTCTTGCAATTTCATCAACCTCTGTTATACATTTTGCTAGTTGCAGGTGCAATTAAGGCTTTACTCGGACAGTGGGTGAATGCTGGAGTGATTTGGGGTGTGACGCTGATTAATGCCATTATTGGTTTTGTACAAGAATCTAAAGCAGAAAGTGCCATTGCTGCTCTCGCTTCTTCAGTTGAAACAAACGCAACCATCCTACGCAACAGTGAAAAGGTACAAGTTCCTTCTACTGAACTAGTCCCAGGAGATATAGTACTCCTTGCATCTGGAGATAAAGTTCCAGCCGATGTACGTCTTATACAAGCACGAAATTTACAAGTCAATGAATCAGCCCTCACTGGCGAATCTGTTGCTGTTGAAAAAGATACGCAATCTCTCCGCCCCGACACACCTTTAGCAGAACGTACAAATATGGCTTATGCTGGCAGCTTTGTTACGTTTGGTAGTGGTAGAGGTGTAGTTGTTGCAACTGGAGAAGCAACGGAAACCGGGCGCATCTCTCAGTTAATGGAACAAGGAACCAGTTTAAAAACTCCCTTAACTCGTAAATTTGATAAATTTAGCAAAACCCTGCTGTACGTCATTTTAGGAATAGCAGCACTCGTATTTGCCGTTGGATTGGGATATGGCTACTCTTGGGCAGAAATGTTTGAAGCGGCTGTTGCTTTTGCAGTCAGTGCCATTCCAGAAGGATTGCCAGCTGTGGTGACAGTCACCTTGGCAATAGGTGTTTCCCGCATGGCACGGCGTCATGCTATTGTTCGCAAGTTACCCGCAGTAGAAACCCTCGGTGGTGCTACTGTTATTTGCTCGGATAAAACAGGGACTCTAACAGAAAACCAAATGACAGTACAAGCTATTTATGCAGGAGGCAAAAACTTTATAGTGACTGGTACGGGTTATTCTCCTATAGGACAAATTTTACTAGATGAAAATCCAGTCAATTGGAAGAACGCCCCCGCCCTTAAAGAATGCTTAATAGCTGGGTTGTTGTGTAATGATTCCCACATAGAAAAAAAACATGACCAATGGCAGGTTTTTGGCGATCCGACAGAAGGAGCATTAGTTGCTGTTGCGAGTAAAGTTGGACTCACTCGCACCGACATCGAACAGAAAATGCCCCGGCTTGATGCTATTCCATTTGAATCTGAGTTTCAGTACATGGTAACTTTGCATGAGAGCGGGAGTAAAGAAAACTCTTTACTAAGAACTATTTATGTTAAAGGTTCGGTAGAAGCTATTCTCAATCGCTGCCAACAAATGCTGGACTCTCAAGGAAATTTAACTCCCTTAGAGGCAGAAACCGTGCATCAAGAAGTTGATACGATGGCACATCAAGGTTTACGAGTGCTAGCTTTTGCAAAGAAATACGTGTCAGAATCTCATGAGAGAGTAGAGCATACAGACATCAAACAGGATTTGATTTTTTTAGGGTTGCAAGGAATGATCGATCCACCCAGAACAGAAGCGGTAAGGGCAGTGCAAGCTTGTCAAGAAGCTGGGATTAAAGTCAAGATGATTACCGGAGATCATGCTGTGACTGCAGCAGCAATTGCTTCTCGTATGGGGTTTAACAAAAATGGTAAAGTTCCTGCTTTTACAGGAAGTCAACTGGCCCAAATAGAAAAACACGAACTTGCTACAGCAGTGGAAGATGGGGTGGTATTTGCTCGTGTTGCACCAGAACAAAAACTTCGTATTGTTGAAGCACTACAGTCTAAAGGTGAAATCGTTGCCATGACGGGGGATGGTGTCAACGATGCACCAGCCCTCAGACAAGCAGATATTGGGATTGCAATGGGGGGTGCTGGTACTGAAGTTGCCAAAGAGGCTTCAGACATGATTTTGACAGATGATAACTTTGCCTCGATAGAAGCAGCCGTTGAGGAAGGGCGAACAGTTTACCAAAATTTACTTAAAGCGATCGCATTCATTCTTCCAGTTAACGGTGGTGAATCGATGACGATTTTGATTAGTGTACTGCTTGCTAGAGAGTTACCCATTTTATCTTTACAAGTGCTGTGGCTAAACATGGTGAATTCTATAACTATGACTGTACCCTTAGCTTTTGAACCAAAATCCGAGGAGGTGATGAAACAACCACCACGCAATCCCAATCAATCATTGCTCTCTAAAAGCTTAGTACGACGCATCCTGATAATTTCTGTCTTTAATTGGATTTTAATTTTTGGTGTATTTGAATGGATAGAGCAAACCACAGGAAATATTGACTTAGCTCGTACTATGGCAATTCAAGCTTTAGTTGTAGGAAGAATTTTTTATCTTTTAAGTATTAGCAAATTAGGGGTTGCCATTATCAATAATCTTCGTGGAATCAGACAAAAGATAGAAGATGCAAGAGCAATTATCACTGGAATCATTTGTACTGTAGTTTTGCAAATTATTTTTAGCCAGTGGAGTTTGATGAACAATTTATTTTATACTACACCATTAAACTTAAATCAATGGTTGTTCTGTTTGCTGGTGGGTTTACCAATGATTGCAGTAGCAGCGATCGTAAATCGTATAGCATCCTTGAGCATTTACGCGAAAAACTTACATTATAGGTAGGGAATTTTTATTATAAAAGTTGTCTCATCTCCCGGCGATGATATGCACTCTAAACTCCCTCCATGCTTTTCTGTGACTATCTGGTAACTTATTGATAAACCTAATCCCGTCCCTTTCCCAACTGGCTTAGTCGTAAAAAACGGGTTGAAGATTTTGCTATTGCTCCCCAACGGATGTAGCTATAGTGAGCTTCATGTATATAGGCTTTAGCTATTTTTTCTCTACCCAATTCTAAGTAAAATAAAGAAGCTAGTTCGTTAGCAATAGCAACTTCTTGGATATAGCCCTGAGCTTGTGCAAGGGTAATAGCACGGTCATAATAATCCATTGCTTGGTAGTTTTCACCCTGGCATCGATATATTTCTGCTTCTATTAAATAGAATTTATGTAAATAATTCATAGGGGCTAATTCTGCCCACTTTTTCATTTTTTCTTGAGTGGTTTGTACTTGGCTAATTATATGCTTTTGTTCTGAGTCTGGTTGAGAGTTATATAGAACAAGTTGTGTGAGAGAATCGTAAAAATAAAAGAATGGATAACTTGATTAATATTTGATGCTAAATCAAGTGCTATTTTTCCCAATTCATAGCCCAATTCATAATCATTAAGCACACCGCATTGAATAAGTCCATAAGCTGCATAAGCAATAGCAGAAGAAGAACAGTTTCCATGTAGTAAAGATAATTTTATTCGCAACAAGTTGATTAATAGCATCAGCTTGGGAGAGACTGAATAAGCCGCAGTGGAAATTGTATCTAAAATTTCCATAGCTGCTATGGAATTTAGATCGGTCATTGTAGGTAAATTAAGTAAACTTTGAAGATTATTTCTGAGAATCAAGGAGTCTGTTTCTACCAGTACCTGATTCACGAACTCATCAGTTGGCTCTTCAGGAAAGTCTATCTCTAGTTTCTTGAGAGTTTGCAATCCAATTCCTATCGATTCTTGGAGTTGCTTTTGAGCGATCGCTGTCAAAATTTTTAAATTATAAACTTTACCTGGTGTAAAATCAACGATCGCGCCTGTAGTGTTAAGCTGCTCTAAACATTGCTGTAAATCAGCCAATAATCCTTTGGCGCTTTGGTATCTATCTTCCGCATTTTTTGCCATTAACTTGTGGACAATGGCGGCGACAGTGCTGGGGACATTTGGTACAAGCTGTTGGATTGGTGTTGGTTGTCTTGCAATATGGGCGTGTACCAATTCCAAAGGCTCATCATTGGTAAAAGGTAATTGTCCGGTTAGCATTTCATAGAGTGTAACGCCCAATGAGTAGAAGTCGCTGCGGTAGTCCAGGTTACGATTCATTCGTCCTGTTTGTTCTGGCGACATATATGCCAGTGTTCCTTCTAGTTGGTTGGGGTTGACAAGTTGTGGTGTTTCCTTGCTTAACCGTGAGGCGATGCTGAAGTCAGTCAGTTTAATAATTAAGGTAGACGGTTGAGTGCAGAAGGGATCTCTCTTGTGCCTCATACCTCCTACTGTTGCGATAATGATGTTGGATGGTTTAACGTCTTTGTGAATAATGTGGTTGTCATGAATGTAGGCGAGGGCACTGGCGATCGCAACTGCAACTTGAAGAGTCAGTTGCAAAGAAGGTTTGTGGGATTCGAGATACTTTTTGAGACTGATGCCGTCGCAATCTTCAAAAACCAGTGCCAATTTTTTATCGTAAGTTTCTAAAGTTAAAACTTTGACAATATTAGGATGGTCAAGTTTAGCTGAGATAGAGTATTCGTGTTTGAACCGGGCAATTGCTTCTAAGGAGAAGTAATCATCTAGTAAAACTTTAAGGACAATGGGGGTATGAGTGGCAACTACAGTACCACCATAGATACTAGTATTGCCTCCAGAGTGGATAACTTCTAGAATATTGTAACCCGGAATTTGGAAATTGTAGGAAATTGCCACTGCCTTAGTTTTAGACTAAAATTACTTCTAGGTCTAGGGTTCCCATTAATTGCCCGTATTAACAAAACCAAGTCCAGTTTTTTTGAAAAGTAGAAGTGACACCGAGAACGTCGATACAGGAATACCAAAAACCCGCTTTCTTCGAGTTGAGTATATAAGTTATCAAGCTTGACCACAGAGAGAAACCAGGTTTTTTAGCCAGCTTTGAAATCCTGTGCTGATGCTCTAGGCAAATATCCGCTCTGGATCGTACTTTTGCTTCAATGTCACCCAAGTATCATAACGGTTGCCATAATGCTGTTTCCAATTAAAATCCGATCTGCCAAGCCACCCAGAAAGGTAGCGTTTTCCACCTGCATTTAAGAGCATTTGATGAACTTTTTCTAAGATATCAAGACTGTTGGTATCATGAGTTGCAACAGCCACGGGAAGAATAGCGAAACACAAGATATCATCTTCTGGTGGCATCATAAAGAGATAAGGTAGGCGATCGGATGCAACCATTATGGCTCTGTGTCCATCACCTAAACTGAGGGGTAACATATCAAGAATTTCGGGTAGGATTTCTGCCAAAGTTTTAGCACTGATGAAACAATCTATCCAAGGATGAGTTTGGTTCCATGCACCCGTTTCCCGCATCATATCAAAGCGGGGTTGGTAGCGAAAAACATGACTTGCGGTTTCTTCATCTTCAGTATGGATTAGCTGGCAATAATTCAAGCCCTTCAGTACGTCGCTTAAACAAGGTGCTGTAGTATCATATTCTACGCCAAGTTGCAATCCATAAAGCCAATGGGTAAAGAAGCGCTTACCACTAGGGGTGTTACGGATACCTTTAGCAGAAGACCAGCAAAAGCCTTCAAGATGGTCTATCTGGTTGCTTTTATCCAACAAGACTTGGTCATGCATCCAAGCATCAAGAGAGTCATAAAGCAGATGGAAAGTACGAATGTATTTTTTTATTGTGCGTAACTCCAAGGTGGTGCTGACGATAATACCGCATCTTCCCAATCCGCCTAAGACTGCATCATACAATTCGGGTTTTTGCGTGCGACTGCATTTGATACATTCACCACTTCCTGTGACGACGTTCATCTCAACCACATTAGCAACAACGGGACCATAGGTTTTGGAAGTACTACCAACACCTCCAATGGAGAGTAGTCCCAATACTGCTCGGTTAAGGGAAATAAAGGGTAAAACAGTGTCAAATGTGTTCGCGTATTAAAAACGATAACTGAAAGCGGATGGGCAAGGTTATTTTTTGTCTTTGAGACTTTCGTACAAATCTATCCAGTTTTGTCTGAGAGAATGAATCGTATTTTTTAAGGTGTCGATTTGCATTCTTCGTGTAACTTGCATAACAGCATCAATATGAGCGGGGCTTCCAGCTTTCCCCAAATGCTTATATTTACTTAATTTATTAGGAGTTTGCGTAGGGAAAATCGGCATTTGAGCGTGCAACTTATAGTACCAGTAAGTTCCTTTTTGACCGCGTGCCTGGTAGCGCAGGACACAACAACCTTCGGGTGCAACTTCTCCTGAAGCTTGAATTTGTTGAATTTGTAGTTGTAGAGTAGCGATCGCTTGCTGTAAGAGTTCGGCTCTGGCAATAATATCGTCAGTTTTCGTAGGCATCAATTGGAATTGGGGAAAGATAGAGTTCTCGAATAGATTACGAGAACAAAAAGTGTTTTAATCAATATTATCTTATACGAAATTTCACTTCAAAACTGAGTGCTAATGATGCTAGTTAACTTTGAATTCAACAATCAAATCCTAAATCGGGCACAATTACTGCTGGCTCTTAACCAGATCATCCCTACCGAGTCGATTATGGCAGCGATTACAACAACGAGTAGTACCGCACGGCGTCAAAGAATACTTCCTACACACGTAGTAATCTCTCTAGTAATCGCCATGAGTTTTTGGTCCTCCGATTCAATCGTGGATGTATTGAAAAATCTCATTCAGGGTTTTAATTCTTTGCAAATCCCCTTTAAGAGACGTTTTAAGATACCAACATCTTCATCAATAAGTGAAGCTAGACAACGAATTGGTGCTGCTGTTATGACTCGTTTATTTGAAATTGTTGCAAAACCTTTAGCAACAATTAAAACACCAGGTGCTTTTTTGGGTGGACTGAGAATAATGGCTTTGGATGGCACAGTTTTTGATGTTCCTGATACAGAAACTAATGCTAAAGTATTTGGTTACCCTGGTTCTCGTCCTGGTACAAATCCGGCTTTTCCCAAAGCTAGGTTAACTTTTTTAGTCGAAGCAGGAACTCATTTAATTATCGACATATTTTGTTGTCCATATCGAATTGGAGAGAGAAAAGGAGCTTTAAAGCTATTAAGAAGTGTTGAGGAGAGTATGTTGTTAATGTGGGACAGAGGACTGCACTCATTTAAAATGATTCATGCTGCAATCAAACAAAAATGTCATATTCTTGGTCGCGTGCCATCTCATGTAAAATTTGAGTTTGTTAAAGCTTTTCCTGATGGTTCCTATCTAAGTTGGCTTGCTCCTGATGGAAAGTCAAGAAAGAAGGGAGCGACGAAAATACCTGTTCGTGTCATTGAATATATTATTGAAGTTGAGGGTGTAGAAAAGGTGTATCGTTTAGTAACTGATTTGATGGATATTTCAACTTTTCCTGCATTGCTCTTAGCCCAAGAATACCATCAACGGTGGGAAGCTGAGAACACCTTGGATGAGTTAAAAGTCCATCTGAACGGTCGTAAAATTCCTATCCGCTCGAAGAATCCTCGTGAAGTTATCCAAGAAATTTATGGTTGGTTACTAGGACACTATTGTATACGTTATTTAATGTTTCAAAGTGCAGCAATCAAGGGAATATCTCCCCTAAGTTTAAGTTTTACCAGTTCTCTAAGAGTTGTCAGACGTGCTATTCCTCAGTTTCAACAGCAAGTTAATCATTCTCTTGAGAATATGAATATATATTTTAGCTGGTTAATCTGGGAAATCTTAGACTTACAAATACCACCAACCTCAGGCAGAACTAATCCGAGGGTAATCAAGAAAACTCGTTCTAAATTTAAAACTAAAAAACGATGTCATAGAAATAATTATACTCCCCGGCAACAACTATCTTTTACAATTTTTACAACCGCTAGTTGACATCATCTAGTAGTAGAAGATAGTTGAACTAGATAGAAAATTAAAAGGGACAAGGTTTAGAGATTTTTTCAATTAAATATAAACATTCTTGAGAGATACTTGCTCATCTCTTGTGGGTTCATTTATACAAATTTCTCTCATTTTTGTTCTCGTAAATAAAACGAGAACAGTTTCTTCGGAATTTTAGGCTTCACTTTCCCTTAACCGAGCAGTATTGGGATAAACTTATAATACTCTGGATCAGAAATCTTTGCTAAATTGATTCTTAATAAATCTTGGAAAGACATTACCCAAAAGCTGATATTTTCAGATAATCTAGCAAAGTCATCCAAGTCATGTTTACTCCACTTCAAATGCTGAAACAAATGATTTGTACGTAAGTTATCTTGTTTTTTTTGAAGATATTCTTGTATGGTTCTCATCTTGTTTACAAATGATGTTTGATACAAGATACAAGATAGCTTTACTACGCTTGAAGCTCCTGAGTAAAAACGCTGAAAATTTATAAAAAATTTATCCTTAATGTAAAGACTCTTCATACAGCGCATCTCTACATACTACGAAATCTTACTGATAATCTTTGTTAGGACAAGGTTTTGAAGGTTCAATTGACACAGATGAATCTGCGCTTAAGGACTTCAAAATAAAAAAATATCCCAAAATTTCTTGTGGTGCGGGCATCTTACCCGCCACTAATAAAGGACGGGCATCTTGCCCGTCCCACAAGATGGGATAATTTATTTCTTGGAAATCCCTTAGCCGACGAAATCAAGGGTACTTACAGAGGGATGATGATTGCGATTCTCCCCGAAGAATGGCGTGTTTTTCACAACATGACCTTCATCGAATTATCGCAAATTCTCAAACATCTGGCAGAAACTTTAGCTTTTAACATACTATAACTGCCGAACCCACCTTTCTATCAATTGAGTCTTGCACTCAGACTCAATTACTGCGGCTAGATGCTGAAGAACGCTACCCACTAACCAATTGCTTCTGCTTCATAGTACTGACAAGTTCCTGAATAGAAACTTGCAGTCTCTCTTCAATCTCGCTGTCTAATTGAATATGCCCGTGCTCATTAAACTGGATTTGTGAGCTAACGACATAAACACCTCTAAGAATGTGGGTGGCTCCCATTGCTGAGAACAGAGGCTTCATAGCATAGTCAATTGAGAGCAAATGGTTGATTGACCCACCTGTTACAATTGGTAGGATGGTTTTTCCAGCAAAGGCATACTGTGGCATCAAGTCTAGCAAAGCTTTGAGCGCTCCTGTGTAGGAGGAATTGTAAACAGGTGTGGAAATAATAACCGCCCTGGCTTGCTTGATGAGAAGCTGTAGTTCCTTCAACTTTGGACTCTCAAAATTGCCGTAGATCAGATCCTCTGATGGTAGGTCGCGCACTGTAATAGATCCTGCTTCCAATCCATGTTTGGCAATTAGCTCTTCGGCATATTTCAATATTGCATTAGAGCGAGAAGACTGGAATGCGCTGCCGTAAATGGTAATAATTTCATGCATGGTTGCAATCTATGATGGATAATGATGTTAGGGGAAAAGAAACTTAGAGCTACTTAACTTCTAGCAAGTGAGAGAGCTAACTCATTTTCGCTAAGATACTCCGATCGCTCTTGAGACTTAATCACGTAAGTTAAGTATTCATACTGAGATGGTAAAGTAGCATTCAGGTGCTCGGCTCTTTGCTTAATGGCATTAAATGCAATGATCGCGTTTCGTTCGTCGATATGATCCAAAGCAGGTAGACTGTTTTGTGGTTTGTAATTGAGTCCCAGTAACATCACAGAGTAAGAGTAAGACTCGAAACCATGATAGTTCGGATAGATGTTCTTGCTGTTTGGCAGTCGATTTTTCCACAACCGCAATCTTTCGCGCAATTCTTCCGGAACAACAATCTCGTGCTTAGTTGCCTTCCAGAACGGTGTGTCTGCTCTGTCACTAGCACAGTAATGGAGCGTCAAGAAGTTGCGAACACCATCTATGCACTCAGCGATAGTTTTGTTGTAGCTTTTCATCAACTCCTCATTGAAGGTTTTGTCTGGGAAGTGGCTGACTAACTCTTCAATACTGTGTTGGATAAAGAATATGCCAGTAGACTCTAATGGTTCCACAAATCCACTCGATAGACCAATCGCTACACAGTTTTTCACCCATGAGTTACGGTTTCGTCCCACCCGAATCTTAATGTGTGACGCCTTGCAGTTGTCTGTAGCCGGTCCTAAGTGCTGGCGAAATTCCTGTTCTGCTTCTTCTTCTGAACACATGATTCCAGACCCGGTAACCGGGGAAACAGACCAGCAAAGATTCGGTAAAAGAAGGACTACTAGTGAGTGAAAATTATTTTTTGATTAGAGGCAAACCTATACAGCAAATTTATGTTATTTGTTAGTTAACCAATATGACATAAGAGAGCAATACAACAATGTACGAATGGTTAGAAAAAGAGATTAGTGAAATTAAAACTAGGAAATTTCATGTTATTAAAACGCCAGGAGAAGAAGTAGATATAGCAATGTCTATGCCATCTGATATCTATTCATTATTACCACCATCATATGTAGCTTTTCTCTCCAAGTTTGGTAGAGCAAAACTTTACCGAGAAAACGCTTATTACCAAGTTGGTATACTCAACCCTCCCCAGGACAAAATCCTCAAAAGCGGAGAAAAAGTTTTGCATATTGGTTTCTTTAATGACTCAGAAGCATATTTTAAATATTCTCTATTAATACCAGGTAAAGAGTCACCTGTTTATGAGTGTACTGATGAAGGATTTGAAAAAATAGCTGATAGTTTCGAGGAATGGCTGACTATTAGATGTGAGGATGCGCGTGACGCTTACACAGATTCAAAATGGGAGGAGATATGGAATGGACCAAAGCCATTTACAAAAGAAGAAGAGGCCGTAGTTATAGCAAGAAAGCAATTCCAATGGCAAGTAGTTGGATTTGATGAAAATAGAACTCTAAAGATAGCCGTTAAAAATAACTCAAATCTTATCCTGCCATATTTGACTATTGGTATGAGAGCAATAGACCCAACAGAGGAAGGTAGAATTTGGGAAAGTGGACTCTATATTGATATATCTAGTATTCAACCAGGACAAGAAAGTGTTGTAGAGCATCATATTCATCAAAATCTGTTTACTCCCATTAATACAGAATTATTCCAAGTAAGCGATCCACTTCCGGAAGAGCGAGACAAGTATTGGGAATTTCAAAAATTGAGAACGGCTGAGGTAGGTAAATGATGTTGGAAGTTTTTGAAATTGAGGGCGAAAATAGACTTTTGCGGATATTAGATGAGTTGCAAAAGGCAAAAGTTTAAAAATTTTACGACGCGGTTCACTCCAACAAGAATTTACCTCCAAGAGATATCATAAAAATTATAACTCTTGACTTGCGGGAGCAAAATCTGGTCTGCGAGTATGAGATTCTGACGAAGGACATTTCCGATCAAATGGCTAGAAAGTTTCTCCATGAGGGGGAAATACTAACTCAGAAAAAAAAAGCGATTAAAAAAAGAACGCCTTGCTAAAAGAAAACAGGATTTTAAGTTGAAAGAATCTTATCGATGGGTAGAAGCATTCCAAAAAATCGAGAAATTGTTTGCTGACTTAAAAATGCCAACTGGTGGCTGCCTCACTAAAATAATTCATGTTTTTGATAGGGAAGGGGATATTGCGGAGATTTTTCTTGAGTTAGATAAAATTTTGAATACGGGTGTTGTTGTTAGAGCAGCTCATAACCGTTGCTTAGAAGGAGAAAACTCTTACTTATGGTCTGATGTGACATCACAACCAGTGCAGTTTACATTCATAAACGTCAAGAGCAAGACAAGGAGGACAAATGACTAATGCAGGACAACCACCACAACCACAAAGCATTGAGGAACGGCTAACCCGTCTAGAAACTCTGTTTGCCAACGTTGGCGAAACAGTTGTCGGACATGACGCCACTATTGATGTATTGGTAGCGAATATTCAGCAACTTACCGAAAATCTTAATAATCTAGGCGAACAGACTAACCGCAATATCAACAACTTGGCAGAGCAAGCAGCCCAAGATCGCCAGCAAGCCGCTATCGACCGTCAAAATTTTCGTAACGAAATACGGCAGATTTGGGAATATTTGCGCGATCGCTTCGGGTGGCAGCAGCCCACCCTGACATCACAGCACCAGGAAAACTAGAACCGCTTGAAAGATTAGCTTTTTTGATTAAATCAATGCACGATGAAAGATCGAGGCGAAGTGGAGAAACCAGTTTATTTATTGCTTTTGTTATTTCTTCACTCATGTTTCAATGTGTTGCTTGCTACTATCTTAAAACTGACCTGAGACAAGTAATCATTTATGTGCGATCGCTTCCGTTTCTTCCTCTTTCCAGACTAACTAGGCGGACTGCTACCACCGTTTCTGTCGCGCAAATAATCCCAAATCCGTCGAATTTCGGTTTGAAAAGTTTGGCGGTCAATTGCGGCTTGCTGCCTGTCCTGGGCTGCCTGCGCTCTATCCTGCTCTGCTTGTATGGCTAGAGTATCAACACGATTGGTTACTTCAGCAACATTGGTAGTTAATGCATCTACTCGTAGTGCAACGGTATTAACGTTACCCGTTAGTGTATCTACTTTTTCGGTAAGTTGCTGGATGTTAGCAACCAGAACGTCAATGGTGTTACTTTGACCGTTGACGTTAGCACCCATAGCAGCAATGGCATCATTCTGGGCTAGCACTGTTTCGCCAACGTTGGCAAACAGTGTTTCTAAACGGCTGAGTCGTTCCTCAGTGGTTGGTGGTTGTCCTGCGTTGGTCATTTGTCCTCCTTGTTTTTTGGCGGCTTAGGTGGCTGTGGTAATTCTCCCTGTGCCTGTTTCGTTGTCACTGCATCCAAAACTATAGTTTCAATCAAGTTACTTGTAGATCGGTTTTCTGAACTAGCCCATAGGTCAAGATATTCTTTAATCCACTGGTCGCATACAAATTGCACTCTGGGGCGGTCTCTTTTAGGGACATTAGGCATAAGTAGTTAATTCTACGCTTAATTACCCTAGATTACTACACCTTAGTATTAATTGGTATTCTTACAGTTACCTGTTGACGATTACAGCTACCTGCTGTTAGTATAGCATTAACGAGGCAATCGACAAGACATAAACCCTGCGGGTAGTCAAAGCGAGCGTCGGACAAATAAATCTTTACATTCTACTTTTTGTCTAAGTCCCAATAAGGGTAGCCACCGAGATACCCGCAAAATGGAACACGTTGTAAAGATGTGTAACGCAAATGTTTGAAAACCCTTGATTTTACGTAGTTTCAATACCGGATTGAGCGTTTCCTCTCTTGTGAAATTATTCCCGAAAAAGCTCATCTATGGGCAAGTGTGAGAGACCAAATAGCGCGAAGAGTTGATATTAGTGTGCAAAAATTTGAATCTCTCTAAACCATTTTTGGGTAATTTAGTAAATCACTAAACTACGTTACGCAACAAAAGTTTACAAAATGTCCCATTTTACCGTTATCTCGGCGGATACCCAGAATGGGACTGTTGTTTTAGTTTTGGCTTTATTGGGAGCATCGATTGTAGGATTAATTGCTAGTAAAAATGTTGTAGAAGCAAATAATCAAGTAGCAAAAGAACAGGAAAAAGTTACAAAAGCACAGAATACAATCAAACAGTTAGAAGAAAATGAGAAAGTAATCGATTCTAGAGCTAGAAAAGCGGTAGAACGCGAAAAAAATGCTATTAAAAATCAACAATCTGTCCAGAAAGAATTAGAGACGAAAAAAGCATTACTTGTTCAAGCAGATACTCAAAGAAAACAATTAGACCAAAAAGCACGAGAATTAAAAATAAAGGCAGAGGAATCAAATCAAGAACTAGTAAAGAGTAATAATCAGTTGACAGCAGTTGAAAATAGCAGACAAGAGTTAGAAGCTACAATTATAAAAATTAGGCGAGACAAAGAACGTTTTCAACAGGAGTTCAATAAAACTCAAGAACAATACAAGAAGTTTAAAAAACAAGTTGTAGATAGCGATAAATACCTTCAAACAGTGGAAATACTTGCTAAAAAGGCTGGAGAACTTGAAGCTGAAGGTTCGGATACTGAAGCAAAAGAATTATTTTCACAAGCAGGTCAATCTGTGAATATAAAAGACCACAAACTCAGGCAAGCGGTTCTTTATGCTGGCATATCTTATGCTTATCAAAAGCTGAAATCAAAGGATTTAAAAGAAGCAGAAAAATATCTAGAAGAGAGTCAACAACAATGGAAACATTTACAAGGTAATAATTCTAATGAAGCATCACAAATCCATATTTTAACTTTCAAGACACAAGGGAATTTATTTAAAGAACAAGATAAAACTCTGCAAGCAATTAATGCATATAAATCAGCTTATAACATTCTGATAAATCTGAAATTAAAAGGTCAAAGAGGAAACAAAATAGCTAATGTCAGTCCTTCATTTCAAAATATGCAAATCAAAATTTTATCTAAACAAAATATAGAGGCATTGCATCGAGAGTTTATCACTTTACTCTCACAATATAATGGCGATAAAAAGCTTAAGAGCCAGGTTGAGGAATCTTTAAAAGAACACTATCTAGATGAACTTAATAACTTTCTTGTAAACAAAAAATGGCAGGAAGCTGATAGAGGAATGGCTCGGCTTATGTTCTATGTTGCTAATAGAGAAGAACAAAGTTCTCTGAATGAAGAATCCATCAAAAACTTCTCCTGCCAAAACCTTCAAGAAATTGACTCGCTATGGGTAAAAAACTCAGGTGGACGTTTTGGTTTTAGCGTGCAAAAGCAAATTTGGTTAAAGGTAGGACGACCGGGTCTTAGTACCGAATGGACAAATGATGACGAAAAAGCTTGGAGAGTTTTTGTCTCTCGCGTTGGGTGGTATGATGAAGAAGGTAGTTACCTGAATAACCCTGAATTATTTGAGAATATTGAGAAAAAGAAGGTTGAAGGTATACTACCTTTGTTTATTAGAAATGTGTGGACATGGTATCCGGTAAATAGTCCGGACGAGTCTGGAGAGAGGCGTGTAAAAGCGTTCTTTTCTCGCGTTGCGATTTGTAAACTGTAACATATAGTGCGATTCGTTGGCTAGAAACCTTATCCAATAAGGATTTGGAGGATTAGCCACGAGCGGTTCAGGGAAAAAAATCCCACAACCAAGACAACTGTACAATCATATAGGTGAGGCAATAAAAGCCAAGTCTTATCCCGTAGGTGCAATGGTGACAGCGTATCCCCCAACTCGGAGACTAGTGCACTGGGCAAAAATACTTCGACAGTTTATCATACTCTTGAGAAGTGAGAATAACCATTAAAAGAGAGGAAATATGCGTGGATCGAAACCAACGCCAATTGTACTGAGTGACAGACAACAAAGTATTCTTAACCAAATTCTGAAACGGCATAGCAGTTCACAGCAACAAGTTCAACGAGTAAAAATGATTCTGACGATGGCATCAGGCTTAAATAACCAGCAAACAGCTAGTAGATGTCTTTTCAATCGTTCTCTTGCCCTGTTATAATGCAAGGTAGTATATTGCATTTACGGAGTGTTTATGAGCACTACAAGCTTTCGTCTGGATGATGATCTTGAAAAGAAGCTCGAAGTCACCGCTGACCGATTACGGCGTACAAAGGGATGGATCATCAACGATGCGCTTCGCCAGTACATCATGCGTGAAGAACGAAGGCTTCGGATGTTGGAAGAGACCGAAGACGCCGTTGCTGACATCGAAGCACGTCGGGTCGTCTCTGGCGAAGAAGTGATGGAGTGGCTCGCTACCTGGGGAACCACGGGTGAAACCAAAGCTCCCAAGATATGAAGCTCGAATTTTCGCAAAGTGCGGTAGATGATTTGGTGAGACTTCGTGAGTTCATCGCCAAGAACAACCCACGAGCGGCGGAGCGGGTCTCATTACGACTTAGGCAAGCGATAGGAAAGCTTGTGCTTCATCCTGAGATTGGGCGTCGTGTACCCGATCTGGAAAACGTGCGTGAGCTGATCGCCGGGAATTACGTCGTTCGTTACCTCCTTGAAGGCGAGACGCTTTTCGTTCTTCGTATTTGGCACGGTAAGGAGTACAGGGACTAAAGAAGACACCCTGACTATGGTGTTGAAAAAGTGAACAAATATAGTGTTTGGCTACGCTTTACTCCATTATTTGGCTACTCAACGGCGTGCTGCTTCAATTCCTCCAAAGAAGCATATTCTAAAGCAGATGCGTGAGTTGCTGACAAAACTATAGGTGGTGCGACGCCTGCGTCTAGAGCCTCCTTCCACCGAGATGCACACAAACACCATCTATCACCTGGTTTTAAACCTGGGAAATTAAATGTGGGAACAGCAGTGCTCAAATCGTTACCCCGAGACTGAGTGAATGCCAAGAACTCTTCTGTGACTTGAGCACAAACAACGTGTGCACCAAAATCACCTCCCCCTGTATTACATTTGCCATCCCGGTAATAACCAGTCATTGGCGAGGTACAGCATATTTCCAGTTGTTGTCCAAGAACATTTCTAGCTTCTGTCATATGGCTCAGCCTTAACCTTTTGTTCTGGTTTCATCAATCAATAACCACGCTAACATAATACCTGTTACTGCTGCATTCCCAGCCCAAACAGCACTATTATAACTTTGGTAAGTTGCCAGAGGTTTAACACCGCTGTAACTGAGCTAACATCACCACAATTTCATCCATTGCTTGGCGAACAACTCTTGCAGGTTGTTCTGTCAGATTCACCATGATACTGAAAACAACAGGGCTGTAGTTAGGTGCATTGACATATCCGGCAAGGGAAACAACACCTGTCATTGTACCTGTTTTTGCTTGTACAATTCCCTCAGCAGGTGTTTTAAGAAAGCGATTTTTGAGAGTCCCGCTTCTACCTGCAACGGGTAAAGATGCTCGGTACACTGATGCTGCTGGAGATTTTGCCATTGCTTGTAAAGTTTGGACTAAAGCTTCCGGGCTGATCAAGTTTTTACGAGATAATCCCGAACCATCGACTATGGAGTAGCCTGCTGAATCTATTCCCAACTGGGTTAAGCTTACTTTCATCAATTCTAATCCCGCATCAGCAGTTGCTTGGTTCTGAGACGGTGGTTTTTTGATAGCTAACGCCCTCAGTAAAGACTCAGCAAAAAGATTATTACTGTTAGTGTTTGTCTCAACTAACAATTCTGATAGAGGCGGAGAATCTACAGCAGCCAGTTCTTCTTTGTATTTCCTACTAAAAGGTGAGACAAATGTCTGTGCGACGTTTATCTCTTCAGTTTTTAAAACACTCCGAAAGCGGCGCAAAAAATATTCTGCAGGGGCGATCGCAGGTAAATTGACTGATGCTGGTTCGGAGTTGACTGGCAATTGTCCTTGAATTTGTAAGATTGAGCCTTTGAAGTCACGGGTTATATTAATAAAGGAGGGTTGATTTTCTGCTGTTGTGACTGAGCGATTGACTATCCGCCACTGTTTCTCCTCATCAGTGTCAGTCCAGGTAACATTTAAAGGTCTGCCAACAATTTGCGGTTGGAGCTTTAAGCCAAAGACATTTTGATTTAAGATTAAGCTATTAATGGGCGCTCCATAGTCAGACTGTATATCTTCCCACTGCCAAGAAGGATGAACAATATCTCCTTGAATATAATTATCATCAGCAATCAAAAGTTTAATATCTCGGATACCCTTTTCCTTCAATTGCTTTGCTAGGATTGCAAGCTGAGTCTCGGTTAAACTGGGGTCTCCCCTACCAACAACACGCAAAACGCCATCGCGATCGCTATATATAGATGTGCGAAAGCGAAAATCCTGACCAAGTTGTTGCAAGACGGCGGCTGTTGTGAGAAGTTTGGCAACAGAAGCTGGAGTAAAATATTTTTGGGCATCCCGGCTGTAAAGAGTTTGGGTGGAAGCCAGAGGTTGTACTAGAACACCCCAACGCGATCGACGCAGAAGCGGGCGATCGATAACAGCATTGATAGACGCTTGTAGTTGAGCGGGACAAATGGATCGTGCAGTGTCTGTTGTTGGTACAACTTGTGTTTGTGCGTGAACGGCTTCTAAAGAAAAACTAACCTGGGTACCAAGAAACAGCAGCAGGAAACTAGTAAAACTTTTTTTAGACATTATCTGAGTTTATAGAGCAGTCAATAAGGGAATGACATGAGCATACATAGCAATCTTACTTGAATTGTGAATTTTTCATCAAAAAACTCAATTATTAAGATTTAGCTAATAAATCAAACATACGTAAGTACCAATTATATTTTCTTTAAAAACAAGCACTTTTATAGATATTTCTTTTACAAATTCTTCGTATTTATATCAGTAAATTATAAGTACTGATGGTACACGGATATCATGAGCTATTAACAAAGCAAAATATTTCATTCATCCTTTAAAAAAAGGAAAAAAATATAAACCTTCGACCAATACTTGCAAAAACAGATAGACTTTTTACTGAAGTATCTAGTATTAATTAAGAATCCAAATAAGCAATTTCCGATTGAGAAGGAAACCTAACAAATGAGACGCTTAAATCTGAAGCTTCTCTTAAGGCTGAAAACACTTAAGCTTCAGTACCTAGTATATCTTTAAGTACTATCAATGCTTTAAGGAACCGTTTAACTCCAAGACTTTAAGCCATTTGGTAACGGTACTTAAATATACATTCTATCTACTGAACTGAAACCTATTTTCAAAAACTAACCAAGAAATGGGGTGTTATGATGTCTCTGAATGACAAAAGTCAAAATCTACCAAATCTAGATGTGTATCTGCTTGAACGTCGCATTACCTGTATGACTGTATCGTCGATTGTAGATGCAGTGCATGCGGCATATATGCAAGGAAAAAAAATAACTGTAGCAAATTATAATGTTCACAGTTTTAACCTATCGATGCAATTACCTTGGTTTTATCACTTTCTCCAAAGTTCGGAAATTGTTAACTGTGACAGTGTTGGCATTTTAAAAGCGATTGATTATATGGGGGTGAAGTTACCTCTAGATTATCGAGCTTCATATACGCTATTGATGCCAAAATTACTCGAACACTGTAACACACATAAATTGAGTGTATTTTTGCTAGGAGCAAAACCGCAGTATTTAGAAGCAGCCCTAGATAACCTCAGAAAGCAATATGTAAATATTCAGTTTTTTGGACACCACGGTTATTTCGATAAAGAAGACGCAAAGCAGAATGAAACCGTAATTCAGAAAATCAATCAAAACAAGCCCAACGTTCTAATAGTGGGTATGGGCATGCCAATTCAAGAAAAATGGGTTTACGAATATCGCAGCCGTTTAAATGTCAATGCCATCCTGCTTGGAGGGGCCATTATTGACAGATTTGCAGGCACTGTTCCAGATTGCCCGCAGGCTATTTCTAATGTAGGTTTGGAGTGGCTCTATCGTTTGTGTCGCGAACCAAAGCGCTTGGCAGCACGCTATTTACTTGGTAATCCTGCTTTTGCTTGCCATATCGCTCTAGGTAAGTTGTATGCACCTCCATTACGCGTACAACCAATGCAACCCATTGGCAGTTACAGTCTAGAACGTAATGTTCAAGTGAGCAACTTGTACTTAAGCTTAATAACTCAACAAAATCAAGAGGTAGGCGCAACTATTCTCTCTAGCTCTCCATCAATTTAAAAGTGATGCGTCCATTTTAGGGCTTTCCAAGAAATCAATGATCCATCTTGTGGAACGGGTGTCCCCGCCCGTCCTGTATTAGTGGCGGGCTGTGAGCACCGCACCACAAGAAATTTTGAGAGATTTTTTATTTGGAAGTCCTTCTATACAAAAATTTTTCGTATCTGTTTATTGTTTCACGGACTAAGAATCAGGAGGCATTACCTTGGAACCTTTAGTTAGTGTGGTCATACCCACTTATTCCAGATCGCAGTTAGTTAAACGAGCAGTTATTAGTGCTTTAGCACAAACTCTTCACAACATAGAAGTCATTGTTGTGATTGATGGTTCAGATCCAGCAACCTGTGCTGCTTTAGCACAGATCAAAGACTCCCGACTGAAGGTTATAGAATTACCAACCAATCAAGGTTGCCGTGCGGCTCGTAAAGCTGGTATTGATGCTGCTAGTGGCAAATGGATTGCTTCTTTAGATGACGACGACCAATGGATGCCTCAAAAGTTAGAGTTACAATTGAAAGCTGCAGAAAGTTCTCAGCACAAGTTTCCTATTGTTACGTGCTACTTAGTTGCTCGTTCACCTAAAAGCGATGCTATCTTGCCCAGAAGGCTTCCCAAACCATCTGAAGCAATAAGTGACTACTTGTTTGTTCGTAATACTTTGTTCCAAGGAGAAGGGCTGATTCAATCTTCAACCATCTTTACATCCAAAGAATTACTGCAGAAAGTTCCTATTTTGGTGAATTCTCAGAGACATGATGATTGGGATTGGTTGTTGCGGGCATCTTCTGTAGAAGGAGTAGGAGTCGAGTTTGTGCCTGATATTCTCTCGATTTGGTATGTGGGAGATCCGCGTCCGAGCTTGAGTAAGAACAATCCTTGGCAAGCTTCTTTAGATTGGATTAGAGCAAAACGAGATTTAGTCACGCCAAGAGCCTATTCCTCTTTTATCCTTGCAGAAGTTAGCGCACGGGCTGCTAAAGCACGTGATTGGAACGCACTTTTTCCACTGCTGTGGGAGGCAGTTAGGTTTGGTAAACCTCAGCTTAAGGATATTCTTCTGTGTCTGGGTATGTGGTTTATCTCTCCAGAACAACGTAATTCGTTGCGCCACCTTCTAGCGAAGAAAGTCAAAGCAATGTCTACCTGAGATATAGAACCAAAAATTTTTTACACGTTCAAATATTCAGCTACAAGGGGGCAAAAAACCCGGTTTCTCTCCTTTGCAAAGCTTGATATCTTGTAGGCTCAACTTAAAGAAACCGAGTTTTTGAGATTATTGTACCGATGCTATAGACCTTAAAAAGGAGAATTAAATGCGCGTTTGTTATCTCATTCAAAGCCATAGAAATCCAGAGCAAATTAATCGCTTGATAAAGACTATTAAACAAATAAGTCCAAATTCTTTTATCATTGTGAGTCATGATTTTTCTAGTTCTAATTTGAATTTAGAAGTTCTGAATGATTTGCAAAATGTCAAGGTAATTCCTGGGTTGGGGGGACGAGGCAATTTTTCCATCATTCATGGATATATGAATGCTGTATCATGGCTTTTCCAAAACAATATCGACTTTGATTGGTTAATAAATCTCTCTGGACAAGATTATCCTACCCAGCATCTCTCACAAATGCATAATCTTCTGGCTGAGACACGGTATGATGGTTTCTTAGAATATTTTAATGTTCTTTCTCCAGAAAGCCATTGGAGTATTAGAGAGGGGTATTCGCGCTATTTTTACAAATACCAACAACTCCCTTCTATCGCTAAACTACCTGATTGGGGCAAGGATTTGCTTGCACCAGTAAAAATTCTTAATTACATACAGCCTTTTGTGAGGCTTAATATTGCTTTTGGTATGTTTGGTGTAAAAAGTTCTACTCCTTTCAATGAAGACTTTATCTGTTATGGCGGCTCTTTCTTCTGTACTTTATCTAAAAGATGTGTGGAGTACTTGTATAAGTTTTACCTATTGCGTCCAGATATTGTGAGTTTCTATGAGGGAGTTAATGTACCAGAAGAGTCTTTCCTTCAAACGGTATTGCTCAACAGTGGTTTATTCAACTTGTGCAATGATAACAAGGTTTATATTGATTTTTCTGGCTCTCGAAATGGTCGTCCGCGCTTGTTAACGGCGGATGATTTTGGAATGATCGCGCAAAGTCAGTCTTATTTTGCTAGAAAGTTTGATTTAAATAAAGATAGTAAGGTTTTGGATCTTTTAGATAGCAATATTTTGTCAGCGATTTAAGAATTAACAACCGCTGATGAACGCGGATGGACGCAGATAATTATTGATTTCCCTTGTATAGTTATTGAGATTTGAGTTTGACTAAAAAACTGAAATCTCATTTTCTATTAGAGTATCCAGATCCCCGACTTCTTTGAGAAGTCGGGGATCGAACTTTTGTTATATCATCTAAAATATTTTTATTTTTTCTATATAGAATTTTTGAATTTAGAGTAAACATATAGATTTTTAAATTTTTTATTTGGAAAATAGATATTACATCAGAACATTTTTTGACAGCATATATCCTATGGTTAACAAAGCTCTATTTACTATAGATCCGTCTAGTAGTGGCATTAACACAAGTACTTATACGGCTTCTTCTTTTAAAATTACTAACAACTCAACAACTGGACAGAAAATAAATCGGGTACTTATTGATTTGAGTTCTAGTATTCTGCCAGATTTAATCTTCGATCCTTATGGAACGGCTGGCGATAGCACAGCTAAAGGTTTCACGGTAGATAATGAAGGGAGTACGGGGTATGTTTCTTATAACTACCTCAAAGCTCACGATAGTGGGTTTGATGCTTTAGAGATTATTTTTAATGGATTCGATCCTGGTAAGACTTTTACTTTTTCTATTGATGTCGATCCAACAAGTATCAAAGGTTTACCTGCACCCGGTCCTAATGAATCTGGTAGTGTTTCTGGGTTAGAGCTTGTAGGTACTACAGTCACGGTTGATTTTAGTGATAATACTAGCTACACGGGACAGACTTACAGAATTCCTAACAGTTCAGATGGTTCACAAGTCATTATTCAACCAAATATTCCTGTTAAACCTACATTGGAAGTCCTGGGTTTGACTTCAACACAATCAACTGTATCGGAAGCTAATCAAACAGTTCGAGTCTATGGTTCTCAGGGAGCTTCAGTTAACCTGTTGGTCATGGAGGCTGGTTTATTTACAAATAATGGTAGCGGGTTCGATTTAGATCCTTTTGAAGCTAACTCGGCTATTTCTGTAAATGAGAAGGTTGTTACTATTGGAGCAGCAGGTTATGTTGATATTCCAATCACCCTAACAAATTCTCATGCTGATGGAGGTCGCAACCATATTGTTGCGGTTGCAAAAGCATCAGATGGTTCAACAAGTTTGCTTTCTACCGTACAAGTTGTACAGCTTGCTGCAAGTCCAAACAATAACCCAGCACCAACACCGGGAGCGATTCGGATTAATGCAGGTGGTGAAGCTTATACTGATACCACAGGTCATCTCTGGAGTGCAGACCAATATTTCTCTGGCGGTTCTGCCAAAAATTATGCTTCTGCGATCGCCAACACTGTGGAAGATCCCCTTTATCAAAACGAGCGTACTGGTAAAACCATCAATTACGCGATTCCAGTCGCCAACGGGGAATACACTGTTAATCTCAAGTTAGCAGAACTGTACTGGGGTAGTGCAGGGAAACGTATTTTCGATGTCAGTGCGGAAAATCAACTCTTCTTTGATAACTTAGATATTTTTGCGGAATCTGGCGCGAAAAATCAAGCTTTGGATAAGTCCTTCAAGACGATCGTCACTGACGGTGTTCTGAATTTAAGCTTTGTGGCTAGTGCTGATAATGCCAAAATTGATGCCATAGAAATCACCCCTGTTGGTAGTCCAACACCAAGTGTCCTTGTACAACCAACAGGAGGTAGCACGAGTGTGGCGGAAGGGGGAGCTACTGACTCTTACTCCCTGGTTCTCAGTACTAAACCCACAGCAAATGTCACCATTAACTTAGCTGTTGGCAATCAACTCAGTGCAAATAAGACCAGTGTTACCTTCACCCCTGATAACTGGAATATTGCTCAAACTATTACCCTCACTGCTGTTGATGATACTGTAGTCGAAGGTTCGCAAACAGCTAGTATCACTCACACTGTCAGTAGTAGTGATAGCAATTACAACACCATTAGCGTTCCAAATGTCGCCGTCACCATTGCAGATAACGATCGCCCAGCACCTACATCAGCAGCGATTCGGATTAATGCGGGCGGTCAAGCTTACACTGATACCACAGGTCATCTCTGGAGTGCAGACCAATATTTCTTGAATGGTAAACTCTATAGTACGGCGGCGGCGATCGCTAACACTGTGGAAGATCCCCTCTATCAAAACGAGCGTTCTGGAAAAATATTAGATTACGCAATTCCAGTCGCCAACGGGGAATACACCGTTAACCTCAAGTTAGCAGAACTTTACTGGGGTAGTGCGGGGAAACGCATTTTCGATGTCAGTGCAGAGAATCAACTCTTCTTTGATAACTTAGATATTTTTGCGGAATCTGGCGCGAAAAACAAAGCTTTGGATAAGTCCTTCAAGACGATCGTCACTGACGGTGTTTTAAATTTGAGCTTTGTGGCTAGTGTTGATAATGCCAAAATTGATGCCATAGAAATCGTCCCTGTTGGTACGCCAACACCAAGCGTCCTTATACAACCAACAGGAGGTAGCACGAGTGTGACGGAAGGGGGAGCTACTGACTCTTACTCCCTAGCTCTCAGTACTAAACCCACAGCAAATGTCACCATTAACTTAGCTGTTGGCAATCAACTCAGTGCAAATAAGACCAGTGTTACCTTCACCCCTGATAACTGGAATATTGCTCAAACTATTACCCTCACTGCTGTTGATGATACTGTAGTCGAAGGTTCGCAAACAGCTAGTATCACTCACACTGTCAGTAGTACTGATAGTAATTACAGCAGCCTGAGCGTTCCAAATGTCTCCGTCACCATCGCAGATAACGACAATTCAGCACCAACACCGGGAGCGATTCGGATTAATACAGGTGGTGAAGCTTATACTGATACCACAGGTCTTCTCTGGAGTGCAGACCAATATTTCTCTGGCGGAACTGCTAAAAATTATGCTTCTGCGATCGCCAACACTGTGGAAGATCCCCTTTATCAAAACGAGCGTACTGGTAAAACTGTCAATTACGCGATTCCAGTCGCCAACGGGGAATACACTGTTAACCTCAAGTTAGCAGAACTTTATTGGGGTAGCGCAGGGAAAAGAATTTTCGATGTCAGTGCGGAAAATCAACTCTTCTTTGATAACTTAGATATTTTTGCGGAATCTGGCGCGAAAAATCAAGCTTTGGATAAGTCTTTCAAGACGATCGTCACTGACGGTGTTCTGAATTTAAGCTTTGTGGCTAGTGTTGATAATGCCAAAATTGATGCCATAGAAATCGTCCCTGTTGGTACGCCAACACCAAGCGTCCTTGTACAACCAACAGGAGGTAGCACGAGTGTGACGGAAGGGGGAGCTACTGACTCTTACTCTCTGGTTCTCAGTACTAAACCCACAGCAAATGTCACCATTAACTTAGCTGTTGGCAATCAACTCAGTGCAAATAAGACCAGTGTTACCTTCACCCCTGATAACTGGAATACGGCTCAAACTATTACCCTCACGGCTGTTGATGATACTGTGGTCGAAGGAGCACAAACAGCTAGTATCACTCACACTGTCAGTAGTACTGATAGCAATTACAGCAACCTGAGCGTTCCAAATGTCTCAGTTACCATTGCAGATAACGATAGCCCAGTCCCGACACCAGGAACGATTCGTATTGATGTTGGTGCTCAGCAAGCTTACACCGATCTTGCTGGTAATGTTTGGAGTCCAGATCAGCATTTCCTTAACGGTACAATCTTTACTACAGGTGCGGCGATCGCAAAAACTGACGACGATCCCCTCTATCAAACGCACCGTACTGCCAAAAACTTAGCTTACGAAATCCCTGTGGCAAATGGCAATTACCTTGTGAATCTGCACTTTGCTGAATCTTACTGGAATGATTATGGTCAGAGGGTCTTCGATATTTCTCTTGAGGGCGAGCAAGTATACGATAACCTAGATATTTTTGGACAATCCAAAAACGCATTTTTCCCTGGTAAGAATTCTGCTCTTGCTTTGTCTTTCCCAGAAATTACTGTGACTGATAGCAAGCTTAATGTTAATTTTGCCGCCAGCTTTGACAACGCTGCACTTGCTGCTTTAGAAGTTATCCCTCTCACCGGTCCAAGAATGATTCTGCATCAGACTGCACGCAGTACTGAAGTTATGGAAGGGGGATACAATGATACTTACTCAATAGTTCTCAATACTAAACCCACAGCAAATGTCACCATCAATTTGACGACAGACAGCCAAATCAGTACTGACAAAACAAGCGTTACCTTCACTCCTAATAACTGGAATGTTGCTCAAGCGATCGCAGTCAATGCGATTAACGACACCCTAGCAGAAGGTGCTCAAACAGTCAACATTGCTCACACGATTACCAGTGCAGATAGTGACTACAGCAGCCTGAGCGCTTCCAATCTTGCGGTTAAGGTCATTGATAATGAACTTCCTCCCATCAATTTCACAAAGAAAAAAGTCGCTGCAATAGGCGACCCCACCACAGGTGCTTGGGGTCCAGATGGTAGGTTGTACGTAGGTACTTACAGTGGTGAAATTCGAGCATATACCTTTGATGACAACTACAATGTGATTGGCACACAAATCATCAACACTCTGATGAGTCTGCCTAATTCTGATATCTTAGGTATTGCTTTCAATCCTTTTGACTCGACTCCGAAAATTTACGTATCCCACAGTAAACTCTACGGTAATGGTGGAAGTAGCTTCCCTGAAACTGAACTTTCAGAATATAGCGGTCAGGTTTCAGTTCTCGAAGGACCCAATTTTTCAGTTGTGAAACCTTTAATTACGGGTTTACCAGTTTCAAACCATGACCACGGGGTTAATGGCTTGACATTTGATAATCAAGGTAATTTGTACATTGCAGTTGGTGGTAATACCAATGGTGGTGTTCCCAATAGCAGCATAGGCGGTCTTCCAGAGTCTCCGTTTACAGCCGCTATCCTCAAAGCCGACATTACAAAAGCCAACTTCAATGGTCAGATTGAGTATGTTTTACCACCTGATTTTGAACCACCCAGTGGATTAACCTTCGACGCAGAAGACAGCCAAGTCTTTGGAGATGAAGCAAAGGTCGCGTCTGGCGTGGATGTATCTGTGTATGCTAGCGGTCTCCGAAATCCTTACGATGTGGCATTTACTACAAAAGGAATACTGTATGCCACAGATAACGGACACAATAAAGGCTTTGGTAGCCTCTCCACTTCCGCAACCACTGAAATACCTGCCTATGGTACACCAGATGAACTAAACTTGGTGGAAGAAGGGAATTATTACGGTCATCCCAATCGAAATCGCGGAAGCGAAGACGACCGTCAGAACGTTTTTTATGGACCATCTCAAGCAAGTATTCCAGGAGTATACACTGCTCCATTAACAACGATGAGTCCCTCAACCAATGGAATTGTTGAATATCGAGCAACGACATTCAACAACCAATTGCGCGGAGACTTATTCGCTCAGCAATGGAACAAACAGCTTTATAACTTTAGTCTCTCATCAAATGGCAGACAAGTACAAAAAGTTGACTCCCTCACTGGTGTTACCGATGGGTTAGATATAGAAGTTGGTCCCGGAGGTGTCATTTTTGGTATGGATTTTGCTGAAGACGCGATTACAGTTGCGACTCCTAACGATTCATCCATAGTTGGGATGAAAGCCTTTGATATCGACAGATGGCGTGCTGCTGCTACAGGTGGTGGTCAGTTTATTATTGGTGGAGTTAACTTTGGTAGTTTAGCGGATACCACAGTCAAAATTGGTGGACAAAACGCAACTCTTACCTCTGTTTCTGGTAAGAGAATTATGGGAACCCTACCATCTTTTTCTAACCCATCTAATGATTTGTTAGACATAGAAGTTTACAGTAACGGTCAGCAATCTATGATACCAGATGCTTTCTTAGCTTTATCTGGGAATACTGGTTTGGGTTAATTAGGGGTTAGGGAGTAGGGAGTAGGGAGTAGAAAAATTTTTCTTTCTCCAAGGATTTTGGTTTTGCTCATACCATTTCGATATGAAGCTGCATAAAATCAACCGCTCCTCCCCTTGATAAGGGGAGGTTGTCTGGGGTAAAAAAATGTGTAAGCTTACAGAAAATTGGTATAAGACTTCATACTGGTAAGCGGTTGAGGTATGTTGATTTCTTGATTAATAATCCCTTGACGCTGACTAGGGGTATTTTTCTCCCTACTCCACCTACCACAGACTCCAAATCTTTATCGCTGATATCTTCGATTTCGTTGATGGTTTGTAGTTCAGAAATATTAAGTTTAACCATGTGTTCCTCTTTTTGTTTCTTTTATACCTATAATGATTCCACAAATCTTTGAAATACAAACAATACGAGACTTTTTAAAATGACATAAGTGTAGGCTTTGCTTCCCAACTCCCCTAGATCGCCGATACAGTAGTCAAAAAGGGGGTAAAGGCAAATGCACGAAAGCGAACTAACTCTCCCTCAAGTACTCCCCAACTCGTCAATTATTGACTCTTAATCATGTGAGAACAGATGGAGCGGATGTTAGAGGAATGAAAGTGCGATTTGCTGCTATGCTGTAGTTCGGCGATCACTGACCATCTGTAGCTTATCATACCACTATATACTGTTAGTGATGTGACACAAGTACTAAATATAGAGAAGATATGGATTGGCAAAGTTTATTTAATTTAACTGGAGTTTGGTTTTGGAAAGTTTGGATGTTGTTCATCGCGCAAACTCCTGGGCTACCTGCATCAACTCCTAAACCATCACCCTCACCAGCAGCGGATGTCGAACTGCTAAAAACTCAAATCCAGTTGATAGTTTTGCTATGGTCTTCAAGTGTAACCCGTACTTCGCGCTGCAATCCCAGTTCGACAAGCGCTGCACAATCTTTATCTGTTACGATAAGTAGTCTATGTTTAAGTTGAGTCAGCAAAGTATCTGCTTGAACAAGGCTGTCTAGGCAATTTAATATAAGATTGGTATCCGAGGATTGCAATATCTCTAAATGAGATTTTGTTAAAAGAGCAGTTTGCAAGTAAAGCAGGTCGGTTTTATAACTGGCGATCGCACTGAAGCCGTATCGCATCGGTCAATCGCGAGGACACCCACCCCACGCTTGTGGAGAATTTATAGTAGGTTGGGTTGAGGAACGAAACCCAACATTTACAGACATTTGTTGGGTTTCCTTACAGGCGATCGTATTAAGTATGTATGGCGATCTTTCTTAATAAGATAAACTTATAACTTTTTTATTATTAATAAGCATCTGAGGGGGTCAGGCAATGGCTGAAACCCTCATTCTTTCGTTGACCATAAGGATATACCTTCAAGTAGTCCCTCCTGTTTACCTTTTTGAATTCCAAGTCGTTCGATACTTGTAATATACGGCATACTTTTAGACTCCTCAAAATTCCGAAATTCCTGCCAAAATTCTTGCTCTAATTCCTCAGGGAGGCTCATGATCCAATCGATTAACTTGAATAAGTTAATTATATCTTCCCGACTGAAGCCCAACTCGTATAGTCGTTTAGTCAACTCTAGCTTCGACTGAAGACTTTTTGTACGATTATTACGGGTTTGTCTTGCTTTCAAGTGAGTCATCACTACCACTGCAAAGGGATTGCGGTTGGCTTCTAGCTCTGACCACCTCGATTGATAGTCTAACAATTTTACTATCGGAAATCTAAACCCAACTTCACAACCAAATAACTGATATCCAAATTGATTTGGTCGCCAATTACTACGCTCATCTCCCAGAACTGCTAGGGAAGCAACCGAGCACTTGTAATAGTCATAGATGCGGTAGTTATAGATAAACATTCGTTGAGCAAAGTCGCTTTCCTCTTGACTTTGCATTTCAATGTGTACAAGCACCCAAACTTCTTTTCCCGTTTTCAGGTAAATCTTAAATCGCCAAATGTATTGTGTGGTTTGGGTAGAACGAAATGACACCCCATAATTCGATTAAATGTTGGGTTTCGTTCCTCAACCCAACCTACTTTATAAATCATCTCTTAATTACGAATTATGAATTATTCTGTCACCCTTCCCGTTCTCTGATAATGAGATTTTTGACTTCTTGAGGAATCCTTTCATTGTTTAACATTTCATCAAGCCAACTCATCTGTAATAGAATCATTTCGTTCAATCCAAGCGATCGCTAAACTATAAAGTGGTTGTACAAGTTCTGGCAGTTTTTCATTTTTCAAAATTTGACAAATATCGAAAATATCTGATTCTGTCGTCTCTCCACCTGATTCTACAACTTGAATTAATGCTTTTAAGCAGTTTTGGCGTACTCCTAAAATCTTAGTATTAGCAAGAGTAGAGATGAAGTCCGATGCTTTAAATTCATGTTTTTGTTCTACAAGCTGGAGGATAGCTTTACCAGCATCTAATGCGATTTCACGGCTATCATCCAGACACAAACCAAAAAGGGATGCGATCGCCGTAATTTTACTGTTGACAGCATATGAAAATTTAAGAAACTAGTTGTTTTTTAAAGTAACAATTAAAACTATTTAATCGTGTCAAAAAGCTATACGTATTTCTTCGTGATTAAGTACTAAAGAAAAATAAAAAAACAAAATAAAACGCTTACAAGCTGCTTCTAGAAGACGAACATCAATCTTTTTATGCTAAGTTTATAAATCAACTAAGACTTTATCAAAAAAACAAATATATCTCGTTAATTTCCTCAGACTATGTGCAATAAATAGTATTAGTTAAAAAACTAATGAATCAGTTTTTCAACGTACAGAAGTGCATTTATCTAAAGAGTTTTTCAATGGTTAGTATCCCTCAAGTCAGTGTTATAGTCCCCGCCTATAACGTGAGTTCTTATATAGAAGATGCATTGCGATCGCTACAGCGCCAATCTTTTCAGGAATTTGAGGCGCTGGTTGTTGATGATGGTTCCACCGATCGTACAGCAGATCTCGTTCAGCCTTACGTAGAAAAGGATTCTCGATTTCGATTATTGCAAAAACAAAATGGTGGGTTGTCATCAGCACGCAATTATGGCATTCGTTACGCTTGTGGAGAATACATAGCCCTGTTAGATGCTGACGATATATACCATCCAGACAAATTAACTAACCATGTAGCAAGGCTAAAGCGCGATCCAAATGTGGGTGTAGTTTATAGTGCTTCACAAGCAATTCGTGACGACGGACGCCCAACATTCATGCACTTAAGTGGTAAACCAGTCCACTCCAATCCACTCCTCGCTTTACTTTGCAAGAATTTTGTGGGACATGGTTCTAATGCTGTATTCCGCCGCTCATTAGTGGATGAGGTGGGTGAATTTGATGAAAGCTTACGCAGTTCTGAAGATGTTGATTTTTGGTTGAGAGTATCAGCAACACAGAAATGGAAATTCGAGCGCGAATCACGAGTTTTGTGCTACTACCGCGTCCGCCCTTCTGGACTTTCATTTAATGTAGCGCAGATGCAGCATTATAACGAACAGGTGATTCGGAATGCTTTTCTTCGTTCCCCAGAGTTGGTTGAGCCTATTTTACCAACAGCTTACGCTTATATGCACCGTTACTTAGCCCGCTTGTCTCTTCAAGGAGGTCATTCAGAAAAAGCACGTTATTTTCTTGAGCAAGCTTTAGCATTTGATAAGTCAATTTTTTATCACGATTTGCGATCGCTGCTGACTTTATTTGCTGTGTTTCTTGCACCAATCGCTCAACCAACCATTCGACGCTCTATTGGTTAAATAAAGATCCCCGACTTCTCTAAGAAGTTGGGGAGCTAACCAGATCTCCTCAGAATTTACCTCATGAACCTTTCTTCAGTTATCAAAAATGGGTTTTGGGCAACATACGGAGCGATCGCAACACGTATGCTATCCTTGTTCAGCAACCTCATGCTAGCAAGACTGTTACTCCCGTCTGAATTTGGCGTAATTGGCATTGCCTACATTTTTTGGGCTTTTGTAAATCTGTTTGTTTCTCAAGATTCAGCAGGATCGTTTCTTGTCTATAAAGGTATTGAAGACAAGCGTTATGTTAATACAGCTTACACCCTTGGTTTAAGCATTGGGTTAGTTTTGGCTTTGGGAATGGTTGCAGCATCCCCCGCGATCGCTAGTTTTTTCGGCGAGCCAAACTTGGTTGGGATACTCATTGGGTTTGCATTTAACTTGATATTAGCTTCTGTTCAGTCAATTTACATAGGTATCATGACTAGAAGAATGCTGTATCGAGAACTCGCCAACGCAAACTTAATAGCTTCAATGGTTCGGGTCTTCTCTACAGCCTTTTGTGCATTCGTTGGTTTGAGTTACTGGTCATTTGTTATTGGAGATACGGCTTTTTGGTTGACGCTATGCGTTCTAACTCAACGTCATGTCAAGCATAAATTTCAATTACAGATCGATCCAGACATCAGAGGAGAGGTCTTGTCTTACTGTCTTGGAGGTACAGGCTCTAGCTTAGGTTTTTATTTCAATGCTAACTGTGACAACTTCATCATTGCTAAACTTTTAGGGAATACTAATTTAGGCTTTTACAACTTTGCTTACCAATTGACGATGGCGCTCAACTCAATACTCAATCAAGCATTTAGTCAAGTTGGTATGTCAACCTTTGCTCAATTACCTAGCGATCGCCATCAAGAAAACGCTCTACTGAAAGTTGTTGAACAAATCGGTTTCCTTACTGCTCCTATTTATGCCTTATTCTTTTTAGTCATTGACCAGCATACAATTTCTCTGATATTTGGAACTAAATGGATTGCTTCTTCTTCTGTCATTCCTTGGTTACTCATTTTTGCCTACTTTCGTCTCATTAACGTTGCTCTGTTCTTTATGCTATCTGCAAAAGGCAAACCAGGGCTTAATGCTAAAATTAACCTTCAAATAGCACCAATAGCCATTTTGAGTTTTATAATTGGTGCTTGTTACGGAGGAATTATTGGGGTCAGTATCGCCGTTGCTCTGGTGTTAGGAATTTTTTGGACTCTCTACAGTTGGTGGATAGGTTGTAGAGCTATGGACTGGCAATTGAAGCAGTTTTTAATTCCTTGCTTTTTACCAAGTGCGATCGCATTATTAGCTATTGTGTTTTCTTTAAGCGCTCCCGCACTTTTCCAGCCATTTGTCTTTCTTGTCAGTTATGGTATTTTGGTAAGATTTGTGGCTCACAAACAGTTTTTAACTTATCAAGGTTTTGCTAGTAAGCTTGTTCAACGATTAAATAAAAGACGGAGCGAGCGATAAAAAACTGTGTAGTGACTCGTTAACTAGCATATAGATTTCAAATAAACCGGAATAGAAACCCGGTTTCGCAGAAGTTACCGGGTTTCTGAAAAGCATGAATAACCTTTTCTCAAAACCTACATCGAGGTGTCATTGTGAAAAAGCAACCTTTAGTTAGTATTTTAATCAATAATTACAACTACGATATGTTTTTATCAGAGGCTATTGAAAGTAGCTTGAACCAAACATATCCTAATATTGAAGTTATCATAGTAGATGATGGTTCTACAGATAGATCGGCAGAAATTATTAACAGCTATCAAGATAAAGTCATTCCTGTTTTAAAAGCGAATGGTGGACAAGCCTCAGCTTTTAATGCAGGGTTTGCGATCGCCAAGGGAGAAATCATTATTTTTCTAGATAGTGATGATGTACTCTTACCTGATATTGTTGAGAAGGTGGTATTAGCTTTTCAAGCAAACCAAAATGTTGTCAAGGTTCAATACAGGTTACAAGTCATTGATGTCAACAGCCAACCTACGGGAGAAATCGTACCATTAAGTAGTTGCAAAATGCCTAATGGAGATTTAAAACCACAAATATTTAAATTTGGGAGTTATACTTGGCCCCCAACAAGTGGAAATGCATTTAAAGCAACTATGCTTCGACAACTGTTACCTATGCCAGAAGATGTGTACCGCATATCTGCTGACCGTTATTTAAATAACTTAAGTGTTATGTTTGGCACAGTCGTCTCGTTAGATGAAATAGGTGGATTTTATAGAGTCCATGGCAAAAATAATTTTCGCACTACCAAGATTAATTTAACTAAGCTCAGACGCCAACTTATTGGAGCCGCCAAAGTACATGCAAAAAAACGAGAATTGGCACGGGCTTTATATTCTCTTGATATTTCTTATGTAGAATCAAGGGATTTACTGCATATGATGAATCGAATCATAGTGTTGAAGTTAGATCGCCAGAACTATCCTCTGACAGATAGTTTATTAAATCTGTGTTGGCAAGGATTAATTGTTTCTTTAGTCTATTGTGATTATCATTGGTCGCGAAAATTAGTCTTAGCTTCGTGGTTTGTACTCATGTTCTTGGTTCCAAACTCGATGGCTGAGAATATTACAAATCAAATTTTCTATCCAAACACCAGAGGCGGTTTTACAAGAAAACTATTAGCCACTGTGAAAAAATTTGCATAATTATAGAGCTTTCAAATCAAAAAATATTCAACTTTCTGAAAGCATCCTACTCTCCTAAGCGAAAATTAGAACCCCGGTTTCTCCCTTGAAACCGGGGTTCTGACACCTCAATGATCGTATCCCTTGCAGTATTGTTATCTAATCTGAATGAACCGCAAAGACGCAAAGGACACGAAGAAAGAGAAGAAAATCGGTAATTTTGTAGCGGGAAGGGAGTTACCAAAACATCACCAGTTCATCCCAAGTCAACTTGCCAAGAATAGAACTAAGGTCAGTTGTGGCGATCCTATTAAGCAACGGCAAAACTAGTATTAGTCCGCACTTGAGGAGGATGAAAAGCTAGCACAATATTAGTTTTAAGAACACCTGCTTTTACCAAAGCGTTAGCAATTCCTTCCTCTGTCTAATCTTCTTCATGGAAAAAACCTGTATAAGTACTTTCATTTATAAAACTGAAGGAATGTAACTATACCAAAAAAATTAGTCACTAGCCAAAAGACAAAAAGAATAATTGAGGTCACTACACTTTCTGTCTTAGGACATTGAGTTGCTTGTGAATTTATAAGAGGAGTACCGCCGCTAGATGGTGGCGTTATCCATAGACTGTAGGACAGACCTAATATCAAGCCTGCGATCGCGGCTGCTAGGATGAGGTTTCTAATCTGCACAAAACGTGTTCTTTTGAGATTAAGAAAGTAGTAACTTAAACCAATACCTAGTCCTAATCGAAGGAATGGCTCTCCAGGGGCATAGCAACCCGCACCCCAAAGTATCATTATTGCGAACAAACCAGCCGAAAGTAAAATATTCTTCTTGCTAGAAAGGTGAATAGATGAGAGGATAAATTCTGGTAGCCAATTTATTATTTGACTACTTCGTATTTCTCTCTCCCTCATTCTAAGTACTGGTGTCAGTGACTCTGGAATGTTACTTAAATCAATCGCATTACAACCAAATTGATAGGCATCCTTGAGCGACCTTCCATACCCCAGAGCGTCGTAAAATCCTATTGCAAAGGT
The DNA here is from genome assembly GCF_000346485.2 of Scytonema hofmannii PCC 7110. NCBI lineage: Bacteria > Bacillati > Cyanobacteriota > Cyanophyceae > Nostocales > Scytonemataceae > Scytonema > Scytonema hofmannii. The sequence goes on along the minus strand of NZ_KQ976354.1, from coordinate 1,557,411 downwards.
GATTGCGGCTCTATCTCCGATCTCCTTCTTCATGCCAATCACACAGTCAATATGCTGAAGAATTGTTTCAGCTTGCTCCTGTGAATAGCAGGCATTCAGTAAAACACACTCAATTGTACCTTTGCACAGCTTAAATAGTTGTGTTAACGCTTGTGAACTCACAAGCTGTATTGCCCCTGAGTCGTCTTCGAGAGCTAATCCTTGAGCGCCTGCTCCATGTCCAGAAAAATGAACAATCTGCGGGTTACAATCTAATAATGCACGTCGCAAATCGTTTGGACGTACTGCCCAGCGTGTAATGACTTCAAACTGGTCTCTCCTTCTAGCCCGCTCTAGCGCTGCCTGGATTTCACGCACTTCCTCATCCAAACGTAACCTATTTGTATTTGTGGGATTGGCTGACAAAATCAGGATTTTTTTCACATTGTTATTAATTAATTATTAGGTCTAGGTTTTTTTGCTAGATGCATTGTACTACAACACAAATCTGGTCAACTACTGAGCATATTAATTATTTCATCAATAAATTAACAAACAGAGCACAATCTATAGGAGTATTATTTGATTTTTGAAAAACCAAATGAGTGAAGAACTTACCATTCAAAGGTTTAGTTCTCAGTATACTGAGCAAGAATCAAGTACGATTCTTATAGAGCATCGGTACAGAAATCACAAAAACCCGGTTTCTTCGAGTTGAGCCTACGAGATATCAAGCTTTGCAGGAGAGAGAAACCGGGTTTTTTGCCTCCTTTTTGAATACGTATCGGCGCTTTAGGATAAATGATAGGCTGTGGATTGTACTACTAGTTAAAACTGTGCGAATTTCACTCTAGATGAAAATGTCCGCTCCACACCAGTCAACGAGTTGCAGGAGTAGAATTAATAAGTGGGACGTTCTGTTCCTTGATGAGTGACCCAGGAGGAAATGGGTTCACGACAGGTCTTCTCGTTCTATTAGGAAGGTACTGTCCAGGAAAAATACCCTTCAAGAGATTACGGCACCTGTCTGCTAGTTGTGGATTTAACCTTCTTAGTTGTAAATATTGCAATTCACCAGATAAAGGCTCACTGAGATCCCCACCCTGACCCAGCATGATACACCTTAGTCGTTCCCGTGCAATCTGGGCTTGTTGTGGAGTTAGCTGTTGAGCATAGACTGGCAAAATAGCTAAAGCATTAATTGTTATGACACTGCTACAGAGTAAAACTTTGAAGTTCATAATTTGGCATTACATTATAGGAGCGTAAAAATTAAGCATTTATAGAAAATAACGGAGTCAACTCGATATTTTACGTAAGATTCTCAAAAGATTTTATATTTATTAACGAAAACAGATTCAGAATGTCTCATTATTTTCCGCTCCCCGTGTTAAGGTGACTGTGGGCTAGCTTAAAAATAGGGGTTGGAGAAAAATCCAATGCCCGTTGCCATTTTCATCTTTTCTGGTGTTTAGAAGTACATGATAGCTACTTAATCAAACGAACGTCATATTATCTGTCTTCTTTTCCTCTTTCTTCGTGTCCTTAGCGTCTTTGCGGTTTATTAAAATAAGTAATATTGGGACAAAAGAGGAGTAAATAAGCTGTTGCGCTTATAAGAATACACATTTATCGATTAACAAGCCCCCTCTCCCGTTGGGAGAGGGGGTTGGGGGTGAGGGCTTTTTCATCTTCTTAGCAGTCAAAAACCGTAATCTTACGGATGACAAACTACAATTTTAAAAAACAACGAAGATTTGTAAAATACAGTTTAACAATGCTTGGTCAAATTGAAAAGAAATACGTATTATCTTTGATAAAGGCTTTACACAAAGAGGTCTAGAAGTTAAGAATAAAATGATAAAATTATGTTCTGCACCAAATAAAACCCGAATCATAGCTCTATGAACAATTAAGCTTCATCAAAAATAAAAATACTTAGATTGTTTTCCGCAAGATTTTTTCACAATATGTGTGTCATAACTGTTGTTAAGTAAATCCACCACAATCAAAGCTTGAGAAAGGAGTCAAATTTATAATTTTTAGGAATGCATCTATCTCAAGGTTTTTCAATAGCTCTTCTGTCTAAAGTTAGTGTTGTAGTCCCTGCCTATTTCACATTGGAAACTTTGAATGTTTAATCTTTCTTCTAGCAAACCAAAGCCCCTACAGACCAATTTCAAATTAGATAACCTGTCATTTGCAGAACGGGTACTGTATTGGACTATTGTACTCACACCTATTTGGTGGTTGTTAGGCTTGCAGACTCTTTTATACCCAACAGTTGCAACTATATTGTTAGCAACTAATTTTGAACTAGATAAACTGATTAAACGCTCAATGCCTTTGTGTAACTGGGCTTGGTTAGGTATGGTCTTGGTAGCACTTTGGACTAGTATCCAGGGTCTATCCCAGATAAACTTTGAGGTCATGAAGACTGCTGCTACCTTAGTCACCCTGTTTAAAGGCTACTTTCTGATCTTTAGTTGTCTTACATTACCCTTTTGGCATCGAATTAGAGTACAGGTGGTGACACGGGCTGTAGCTTGGATGGCAGCTTGTTTCTTAATAACTCTTGGCATTCAACTGCTCATATTGATTGCTGTAGGTCCACAACTTCCTTTTTTGCCACCGTTAGCGCGTGTCATTCCTGGTGACAAAATGAGCTTAATGGTTGGGTTTGCTATTATTCAGCCTTTCTTCGGCATCCCGTTAGCAAGAACAGGGCTTTATACTCCAGACCCTCCTATTTTGGGGGTTTGTGCTCTTATGAGTTTTTTAGTTTCCTACAGTGAAACAGACCGTCGCTTGCGGAAATTTGCGATCGCAGGGTCTTTAGCAACGCTCATCATATCCCAGAGTCGTTTGGCGTGGATTTGCTTTCCTCTATCATTTCTGATTATGAACGGCTTCCGAAGTGGGTTGGTTCGGCAAAGTTCTTTGTGGGCGACATCATTTATTTCTTTTATCTGCGGTCTTGTAGGGATGACCTTAACTGAATTACTGACTAAACCACTGGAAACTTTCAATAGCGCTCGTGCTGATTCATCAAAAGATCGTGAGTATGTTATCGAAGCTACAATAGAGGCTTGGAAAGAGTCCCCTTGGATAGGATGGGGAATTGTTGAAAGGACGGTGACCTGGGGAAATGGAGCCTTTGAACTTCCTCTAGGGACTTTTTCATCTTACTCGCAAGTCTTGTATTTACACGGAACTATTGGTTTCATCTTCTTTATCGCTGCTTTAGCATTAACTTTGTGGAGCTTTTGGCAACCTGCTTTACAAGGTAATAAAATCTGTTCTTTAGCATTTGCTAGTTTAGTAGTTTTGTATATATTGTGCCAAGCAACAACATTGACTTGGATGACCGTTTATTTCTGGTACTTCTTTATTTGGCTGGGTGCAATTCTTGCAGAAACACAACATAATTCTTTGTCTTCATGGGAGCAATTATCAAAAAAATACTCAATAGACATCTCCAGAAAAGATGTAAGGGCGCAATGCCTTGCGCCCCTACCAAGACTTTCGGGTAATGCATAATTAATTTCTGGAGATGTCTAATTAAATAGCTCTCCTACACTCTCCTAAACCAGAACGAATAAAAATCAGCACTTAAGCATTATAAATCCCCATATTTTTGACAAATGACCAATGACAAATGACCAACAATAATAGTTATGAACAAATTAGTTACCATTTCAACTAAACACTGGAAATCTTTAATAGCTTTTAATGTTCTTGTGGTATTGGCTACAGCAGTAGCAGTGTCTAATGCAAAACCAGTTTGGATAGCTAAAACACAGCTAATTCTGCCAAAAACAACAAGTAATCTTGATGCCAATTTAGGAACTCTTGGTTCTCTAAGAAATGGAGATTCTGCATTTTCTTCTGAAGTCAATCCTCTCAACGTACAAGCATCGATTTTAACGAGCGATACGTTGTTAGAGAAAGTTTTAGCTTCTGACCCTGAAAGGGGCAAATTTAATAGTATTTCTAGATATAGGCAGTTATTTAAAGTCACACCTCAGGAGCAGTCTACTATTATGTTGCTGACTGTAAGTGGTTCCAGTCCAAAATTAGCCAATCAAAGAGCGATCGCTATAACAGAAGCGTATCAAAATCGCCTTAATGAATTGCGACAAGCGAATAGTCGAACGCGGCAAAAATTCAGTCAAATAGAACTAGAACAAGCAAAGTTAAAGTTAGCTCAAGCGCAAAGTAAGCTAACAATTTTTAAGCAGTCTAGTGGTTTAATTAATAATGAAGACCAAGCTAAAGGAATTGTGGATTCAATTAGTACTCTAACAACTGTGAGAGCACAAGTGTTAGCTACGGCTGAGGCAAGTGAAAATCGAGCAAAAGCTTTATCAATCCGTTTGAGCCTAACACCAAATGAAGCAATTCGCTCTTTAGGTTTAGGTGAAAATAAAGAATATCAATTTGTCCGACAACAATTGTCTGAAGTAGAAGCGTCTTTACGTCAAAAACAAGCTATTTTTACTGACGTACATCCAGAAGTGAAAACTTTGCTTGCACAACGGGAATCATTGCAGCGAAAAATTCAAGAACATATAAGACAAACATCTGCAGGTACAAAAGTAGATACTACGGTGGCGACTGATTCACAAGGTCGCGCTGCTTTAATCCAACAACAGGTTCTTGCTGAAAGCGAAGCTACAGCACAACGGCGACAAGCACAACAACTTAACAATCAAATTACCCAGCTTCAAACAACCTTAAAGTCTTTCCCAGTAAATCAGGCTAGGCTGGTAGAACTACAACGGCAAGTGGATGTTACTGAAGGTGTGTATAAAGGCTTAATTGCCCAGATACAACAAAGTAACATTGACGCTTTTGATGCTTACCCAAATATACAGGTTCTTGATGCGCCACAAGTCGATCCTAAACCTGTCAGTCCAAAGTTTCTCTTAATGGCAGTCAATGCTTTGCTAGCATCTATTATCGGTAGCATAGCTTTGGTATTATTCCTGGAAAGCCGCAACCCTCTGTTAAATCTCAAAGATTTACAAGGTCAAAAATTTGCGATCGTGCAAAGTATTCCTCGGATCAAGCATTCAGATCCGAAAATTGAAATGACTTCTGTTTCAGAAGTTGAATTTCAACGCCTTGCTTCTGCTATCAGCTTACAACCTCTCAATAATCGTAGATTATTAGTCACAAGCGCTACTCAAGGAGAAGGGAAAACAACAGTTGCCATAGGGTTAGCTTACGGTTTAGTAGATTTAGGCTTTCGAGTGCTGCTAGTGGATGGGGATTTTCGGAGTGCAGAACTCAGCCGCAGTTTGGGTTACGCCGAAGATTCCACAATAGAGCAATTGCAAAGATCGATACAACCAAACCTGGATTTACTGCCAACTTTACCCAAACGAGGCAAAATTGTAGAAACTATCAAACGAGGACGCTTTGAACAAGCATTAACAGCTTGTGAGGCTAGAGGAAATTACGATTACGTTATCGTTGACAGTGCGCCCGTTAGTCTAACGAGTGAAACAGCTTTGATGGCTACTCTTATTTCCAACGTTCTGTTTGTTGTCCGTCCCGATAGCAGCTACAAAAACTCTGTAAATGAAAGCTTTGCACAACTCTCTCAACATAATGTTGAAATTTTAGGTTTAGTTGTGAATGCAGTGGAAAGTAAGAAGAAGCCTTACTCTTATCACTCTGATTCTTCCTTAGTGAACACGTAATTCGATTTTGAATTTTAGATTTTGAATTGCCAATCATATCTGGTTGAATATAGCAATTCCCAATGAACGTGAGGTATAGGAAGAAATAATTAACCGCACCCTGTAGCAGATGGACGCAGATAACTCTGTACCTCAGCAGACTAGAAAACGCTATAACTCTCATTAACTTAAGGAAACTCAAGGACAAATTATGAAAAACTTAAATCTTCCTTTTCTTAAAAAACTGTCCCAAAACTACTTTGAACTCAAGCGATTGTTTTACCAATGGCGATATCCAAATGTTAAAATTGCCAAAGGAGTTGCCATTAAAGGTTCTTTACAGGTGCTTGGAAGCGTTCAAGTGACTATCGGTTCTGGCTGCCGTTTGGGTAAAAAAGTCTCGATTTACGGTTCAGGAAACGTTGTCATTGGTAAGCAAGTGCTGCTTAATGGTACATATATAGGTTGTGAAACCTCGATTAGCATTGGCGATGAATGCTTGATTTCTGATTGTTTTTTAGCAGATAGTGATTATCACAATTTAGAACCTGAGATGCGTCACTATCCCGCAGGACCAAAAGCGTCGGCACCTATTACTATAGAACGCAATGTCTGGATAGGAGCCAGAGCTACGGTGATGAAAGGCGTACACATCGGTGAAGACAGTGTGGTAGGTTTAGGAAGCGTTGTTCGTAAATCTGTACCTTCCAGTGTTGTCATCGTCGGTAATCCCCAGCAAATCGTCAAGCATTTCCGTAAAGAACGGGAACTTGTTGCCTCCGTGATGTCAGGAGTCAACTGAAGGAGAATGGGTGTGGAATGCGATCGCTGCACGTGCGTGTTCCAAAATGCGATCGCGCAGTTGAGGTGGTTCAATCACCTCCATTTGCGTGCCAAACCCCAATACGTAGGCGCAAGCTTCTGCTTCCAAGTCAAAGCGAATCGAGACGGGAATCCAGCCATCAGCATCCGGAGAGTCGATCTGCTCTATACGTGCAAAGTACCCAGCATATCGCAACCGAGGCATAACCTCTGGGTCAATGCGTACTTTAACTCTATATTGAGGCAGATTGGTTTGGAACTCAACCGTCGATCGCTGCCAATACTCGGCTAAGTTAAAATTAGCCGGACGAGCGCAAGGGCAAGACGAAATCGTGGCACGGCGCACTCGTGAGATCCGATAGGAACGCACCTCCTCGTCTACTGCTGCAACCAAATACCAGACGCTACCTTTGGCAACCAGCCCCAAAGGATTGACCAATCGCTCTACCATCTTGCCATCGCCACGCTCGTAGCTTAGATGTATTTGTCGTTCCTGCCAGATTGCTGTTTGGAGAATCGGAAACGCTGACATTTCTTCTTCCCACCGATGCCAGCCTGTTGGATCGAGATGAATGCGTTGGCTAACGGCTTCTGCTTGCTGACGATTGGCAGAGGGTAGAGCTGCTAAAAGTTTAAGCAGAGCTGCCTCAAATGTCTGAGTCCAGCCTAAATCAGCTAATAAGTGACCGGGCTTGGGCAAAAACAGTGCTTGAATCTCTCCAAGGTTCAATCCAGTCAGTGTCGTTTGGTAGTTGTCGAGCAAACTCCAACCGCCGCCTTGACCCCGTTCTGCCACTACTGGCACCCCAGCACTGCTGAGCGCTTCCATGTCTCGGTGAATAGTGCGTTCGGAGACTTCTAATCGTTCTGCTAAATCCCGTGCTGTCAGACGGTTATGAATTTGCAACAGCATCAGGATGGAGAGGAGGCGATCAGCACGCATAGCAAGAGATAAAAAGAGATATACTTTTTTCTTTTTTTACTGTACTCCTTAAATATGACAACAGGTGTCAGGAAATAGTACTTATGCTGCAATAAAGACAAAAATTATCGAGCAGGTTAATTATGCAGCCATTAAAGGATAAGATTGCACTCGTTGCTGGAGCGACTCGCGGAGCAGGGCGCGGTATTGCAGTTGAACTGGGTGCGGCTGGAGCAACGGTTTATGTCACTGGACGCACCACAAGTACTCACCGCTCGGAATACAACCGTCCTGAAACGATTGAAGAAACCGCAAATCTGGTGAATCAAGCAGGTGGACAGGGAATCGCCGTTCGAGTCGATCATTTAGATCCCGTGCAAGTGCTAGCACTAGTAACTCGTATCGAAGGCGAGCAAGGTCGTTTGGATATTCTGGTTAACGATATTTGGGGGGCGGAATACTTGGCAGAGTGGAACACTCCTGTGTGGAAGTACTCTTTGGACAAAGGACTACGGATGTTAAGGTTGGCTATTGACACTCACATTATTACCAGTCACTTTGTACTGCCGCTTTTAATCAAAAGTCCAGGATCTTTAGTGGTGGAAATTACGGATGGTACGGCTGAATACAACAGCACTCGTTATCGATTTTCACTCTTTTATGACCTTGCCAAAACTTCTGTAATACGTATGGCATGGGCGATCGCTCAAGAGCTTGAACCTTATAACTGCACCGCTGTGGCTTTGACTCCAGGCTGGATGAGATCTGAGATTATGCTGGAGCATTTTGGAGTGAGTGAAGCAAATTGGCGGGATGCGATCGCAAAAGATCCGCACTTCATCATTTCTGAAACACCGCGTTACATCGGGCGTGCGATCGCTCATCTGGCTGGCGATTCGGAGGTAGCTAGATGGAATGGTCAGTCTCTTTCTAGCGGTCAACTAGCACAAATCTATGGCTTTACGGATCTCGACGGCTCTCAGCCCGATGCTTTTCGTTATATGCAGGAAGTACAGGAGGTTGGCAAACCTCCTGATGCTACAGGATATAGATAATTGGGTCTGAGGTCATTTTTTGATTATTGCAAGAATCAGCTGAAGCACAGTTCTAATTTCAGCTTAACCGAAAAGTGTTCATCACCTATTGCCGCAACGAGGCTCCCACTGTAACGGTACTCCGTTCAGTGGCGAGACGGCAGGCGCTTCAAGTCGGGGAACCCGCCCAACGCGCTGCCTCAGGAATTGCGGGTTAAAAACGAGGTACACCCTTCGACCTATGTTAATCGTAGATTAACGCGGGAAAGGGGTGTCCGAGTAACAATATCTTGGAACACAACACGACAGATTATAGTCTATAATGTTAGTCATATGTGAGAAAGTCGAACTCATGGAACAAGTGCTGACAATTGTTTGTAAACTCAACCCCACGTCTAAACAGGTGGAAGAGATCGAATTGGTTCTTAAAGCTTTTGCGGATGCTTGCAACTACGCTAATGAAAAAGTTAAACCACAAGTAACCAGCAAAACGACCATTCAAAATATGGTATATAACGAGATTCGCTCTCTGTTTGGATTGAGTGCAAATTTGGCTGTGCGTGCTTGTGCCAGAGTCGGAGCTAATCGCAAGACTGCTAAACAGAAAGGTAAACCGGTTATTGCATTTAAGCCAACATCGGTCGATTACGATGCCAGAATTTTTGCATTCAGAGAGAAAGATTTGACGGTTAGCTTAACTTTGCTAAATGGGAGAGAACACATCAAAATCGATGTAGGGAACTATCAACGTGGTAAACTAAAAGGCAAAAAACCTACTTCTGCTCAATTATGCAAGCATCGTGATGGTAATTACTACATCCACATTCAAATCAAAGACGAACCTCCTACGACCATTCAATTTGATAACGTTATTGGTGTTGATTTTGGACGCCGTGATATTGCAGTAACTAGCAATGGCGATCAGTGGGACGGTCAACAAATTAATAAAGTTAGAGATAAGTTTTCCAGAGTGAGAGCGTCGCTCCAAAAGAAAGCCTCGAAAGGCACAAGGTCTACTCGTCGTAGGACGAGACAGATTTTGAAACGGCTGTCGGGGAAAGAGAGACGTTATCAACAATGGCTTAACCACAACATTAGCAAGCATATTATTGAGAACGCATTGACAGCGAGTGCAGCAGTGGCAATTGAAGATTTAACTGGCATACGGGAAAGAACCAACCAAAAACCCAGAAACAAAACCGAACGTAGACGTTCTAACTCTTGGGCTTTTTATCAGTTGCGTTCTTTTCTGGAGTACAAAGGTATTCAGGCGGGGGTAGAGGTGATCGCTGTACCTCCTGCTTATACGAGTCAGACTTGCCATTGCTGTATGCGTATTGGAATTCGTTCTGATAAACGCTTCAAATGTACCAATGACGCTTGTTCTTGGAGTGGTGATGCCGATCTAAATGGAGCAAAAAATATTGCTGCTATTGGGGCTGTTTTTGTAAACCCGCCCAGAGGCTCGAACGGTTTGTATTGTGAACTCAGTACAGACTCTTCAGGGCTACTAAAAGCCCACACTGTACCGCAAGGTCAGTGTGGGTAGTTTACGTGACAGAATTAAAAGGTTAACAACCCTGTATATGTAGAAGCATAAATCAGAGGTAGTCGTGTGAGTACATTTTTGTCTAGTGTAGCGGTTTTACTTTCAACTTTGGCTTTGTTGTGTAGTGGCTATGCAGCATACCAAGTTTTTACATTGCAACAAACAATAGATGTTGCCAATACTAGAAACGATAACGCTACAGCTACTAACCAAACAACTTCAACTCAGGGGACTGGTACAGTTGCTTCGAGTAATACATCCCCGCCATCACGGGAAGCAACTCCGTCTCCATCTCCAACTGCAACTGCAGAATCAAAAACCACTGCATCTGCTATCATTCAACCCGGTCAATTTGTACAGCCCGCTTTTGGGAAGAAAGCACAAGTAGCGTTACTGTCAGTCAAGCGGATTAAAGATCCCGAAACTGGAAATCGAGATGTAGTTAACGTACAAATGCGTATTCGTCGTCTTGCTACAGACGATGTCAGCCCTACCGAACAGATTGGAGTTTCTAACACAACAGCTCGAAACCCCGATACAAGTGAAACTTACAAGGGAGTGGACTTGAAGCGATCGACGGGGAGCGTTTCTCTGTCTTCGCTTCGTCCCAAAGCTTCTGCTGATGCTTACGTATGGTTGCGGATTCCCGAAGGTGTTAACAGCCTAGATATTTTTGTGCCGGACACTGGGGCATTTAGTAATGTGCCAATCAGCAGTTAGGCAACTGCAAAAAACAAATTTTCTCCGGAATGTGGGATGGGCATCCTTGCCTTTCTCCAGAATGTGGGACGGGCATCCTTGCCCGTCTTGTATTATATGAGAAACAAGATCCCCGACTTCTTAAAGAAGTCGGGGATCTGAGTCTTTCAAAGAATTGAAAGTTTCTTAATCATTATTTTATATTTTTTAAAAAAAACATAGAAGAAATACATAAAGATTGCACTTGATTGAGACGTTCATAAGAAGCATCAAAGAAATGAAGTGCAAAATCAACGGACACAGACATAGACATTTAACGGATAATGGCAACAAAAAAACAAACATTGCATATATTTCATCGTTAATTGCGTCATTTATTAAAAAAAATAATAAGTACTTTCCGTAATAAGAGTATTATTTTAAGCTTACACAGACAAAGCTTAAGTATTGTACTGGAGTTTGCCATCGTTCATCATCAGGGCAATACTTGCTTTTTTTAGTCATCTTTCACGTAGATTTATAGTCAAGTTCCGAGTAACTATTGATGCACTCTCAATGAAAACTAAGCTAGTATGCATCTTAAAGCAAAGTTCTTAGCCCTCAATACCCTATCTGGTTCCTTATCTCAATTATTTTAATCTCGCAACAACCCAATAAAACTAAAGGTATCATAAGAATGAGAATGAAAAACAAAGTTCAGGAATTACCAAATCTCAATATTTATTTATTAGAACGTCGCATTACTTGTATGACTATCCCCTCTCTTGTAGAGGCTATATATACAGCTTGTGTTTCTAACAAAAAAATAACTGTTGCGAATTACAACGTACACAGTTTTAATCTTTCAATGCAACTTCCTTGGTATTATAACTTTCTCCAAAGTTCGGAAATAGTCAATTGTGACAGCGTTGGCATTTTAAAGGCAATTAGTTACATGGGGTTAAACTTACCTTTGGAGTATCGAGCTTCTTATACACTGATGATGCCCAAATTATTGGAGAAGTGTAACGAAAAAGGATTGAGCGTATTTCTATTAGGGACTAAACCTCAGTATTTAGAAACAGCACTAGAAAATCTCAGAAAGCAGTATCCCAATGCTAAGTTTGCTGGACATCATGGCTATTTCGACAAGCAAGACTCACAGCAGAACCAAGCTGTCGTTCAGAAAATCAATCGAGAAAAACCCAACATATTAATAGTGGGTATGGGAATGCCAGTTCAAGAAAAATGGGTGTACGAGCATCGCCTTCGCTTAGATGTCAATGCCATTTTGCTTGGTGGAGCAGTGATTGACAGACTTGCAGGTGTTGTACCTGATTGCCCATCAACCCTTTCTGATTTAGGTTTAGAGTGGCTGTATCGTTTGTGCCGCGAACCAAAACGTTTGGCAGCACGTTATTTGCTTGGTAATCCAGCTTTTGCGCTGCAGGTTGCTTTGGGCAAGCTTTATGCTCCACTACGAGTAGAACTTTTGCCATCAATTGACACTTTCAATCCAGAACTTGCTGTTCCTGTTAGTAACTCGTACTTAAATTTCAACAACCGCAATCAAGAACAGGAAATCCCCGTATCAGTTGCACCTGTACTGTATTCTAGTAGCCCATCAATTTAATACGATTTTGGATTTTAGATTTTGGATTTTGGATTGAGAAAGCCTTGCCTAGATTTAATTTCACCCAACTAGCTATCCCATTTTTGTTTCCATTGGTATGAGGTAAGCAATTTTATCTTTATCTATCCTCCTCAAAGGTTTGAGCAATAGTCAAGCATAGCCGTATTTTTTCGGTTGACAAAGTTATTAATCTAGAATAGCTGTTGATTTTCAAGCACAATTTGAAAAAAAGTTTTCAAATTACGAAATATTTGGGATGCCACTTTAGAAAAAAAGTGCCATAACTGTTATTAGCTTGTTCTCTAAAAAAAATATCAGGTTTTTAAACTCTTATAAGTGCATTTATCCGAGATAATGACCACGCATTACAATCCCTAGCGTCTGGGAACAAAGCTTCTTTGAATAAAGAAAACAGACGTTATATTAGTACTGCTATTTTTAAGAAAAGAATCAGGAGGGAATTGACTTGGAACCTTTAGTCAGCGTAGTTATCCCTACGTATCGCAGACCCCAGTTAGTTAAACGAGCGGTTATGAGTGCTCTAGCACAAACCCTCAAAGAAATCGAAGTCATCGTTGTCATTGACGGTCCGCAGCCAGAAACTCAGACTGTGTTATCAGAAATTGATGACTCCAGACTGAGAGCGATAGAATTGCCTACCAATCAAGGTTGTCGTGTAGCACGAAATACTGGAATTGCTGCAGCTTCTGCCAAATGGGTTGCTTCTTTAGATGACGATGACGAATGGATGCCCCAAAAATTAGAAATGCAACTTGAAACTGCTAGGCTTTCCCAGTATAAGTTTCCTATTATCTCCTGTTATTTGAAAGCTCAAACACCTCAAGGAGATTCTATTTGGCCTAGAAGATTTCCTCAGCCATCAGAGGCATTGAGTGAATATTTGTTTGTTCGCAAGACCTTATTTCAAGGAGAAGGGCTTATTCAATCTTCAACCATTTTTACAGCAAAAGAGTTATTAGAAAAAGTTCCTTTTTCCACTACGATTCAAAGACACGATGATTGGGACTGGATATTACGAGCCATGAGTGTAGAGGGGGTAGGAGTCGAGTTTGTACCAGAAGTTCTCTCTATTTGGTATATAGGAGATGCACGTCCTACTTTAAGTAGCAGCAACAATTGGCAATTTTCATTAGACTGGATTAGAGCAAAACGCGACTTAGTGACTCCTCGCGCTTATTCCTCTTTTATTTTGGCAGAAGTGAGTGCGCGAGCTGCTCGTACTCGTGATTGGAAAGCATTTTTCCTGCTTTTATGGGAAGCGATTCGTTTTGGCAGACCTCAACTAACGGACATTTTTTTGTGTCTGGGTATGTGGCTGATTCCTACAGAGAAACGGACTTGGTTACGTCTTCTCTTAACAAAGAAACCCAAGCCATTACCTAACCAAACTCCTTCAGAGGGTTCAGGGTACGAGAGTGTAGGGGTGTAATGTAGTTATGGTTTTTATCCCTAAAGTTAGTGTTGTAGTCCCAGCCTACAACGTAAGTTCTTATATTGAAGATGCATTGCGATCGCTACAACATCAATCTTTTAAAGAATTTGAAGTTCTGATTGTTGATGATGGTTCTACTGATAACACGGCAGAAATTGTTAAGCCTTACGTGAAAAGCGATCCGCGCTTTCAGTTATGGCAAAAACAAAATGGAGGTTTATCATCAGCACGCAATCACGGTATCCGTCATGCACGTGGAGAATATATCGCCTTACTAGATGGAGATGATGTTTACCACTCAGATAAACTAGCCCGTCATGTAGCAACACTAAACCATCATCCAGAAGTCGGGGTTGTTTACAGTGCATCTCAGGCAATTCGTGACGATGGAAAACCGACACCCATTTACCTTAGTGGTAAGCCCGTTCATTCCGAGCCACTGCTGGCTTTACTTTGTAAGAACTTTGTTGGTCATGGTTCTAACGCAGTATTCCGCCGTTCATTAATCAATGAAGTCGGTGAATTTGATGAAACCTTACGCAGTTCGGAAGATATTGATTTTTGGTTGAGAGTCGCAACAACCCGAAAATGGCAATTTTACCGAGAAAAGAGTACTCTGTGTTACTATCGCGTTCGTCCATCCGGTCTTTCGTTTAATGTAGCACAAATGCAGCGATGCACCGAACAGGTTATTCAAAGCGCTTATCAGCGATCGCCACAATTGGTAAAACCAATGTTACCGACTGCCTACGCTTATATGTATCGCTACTTAGCAAGATTATCTCTCCAAGGAGGCAATCTCGACCAAGCCAGTCACTTTATTGACAAGGCTCTAGCTTGTAATTGGTCGATTTTTTACCGCGATCCGCGATCGCTATTGACTTTACTAGCAGTGCGTTTGGCACCACTCGCTAAGCTAGGAATCCGACAAGCGCTTGGTTCAGCGAGGTATACTCAAAAGTAGCCATGAAGTTGTCTGCTATACTCAAAAATGGATTTTGGGCGACCTATGGAGCGATCGCAACACGCTTCCTAGCCTTATTCAGTAACTTACTACTAGCAAGGCTGTTGCTTCCTGCTGAATTTGGTGTTATCAGTACTGCTTACATTTTCTGGGCTTTTGGAAATCTATTTAACCAAGGCACATCTGGATCTTTCATCGTTTATAAGGGCGTTGAAGATAAGCGTTATTTAGATACAACCTACACCATCAGTTTAATTATTGGATGCTTTTTAGCTGTAGTGCTTGGGTTAATATCCCCAATAGCAGCACGCTACTACAGCATACCAGACCTAGTATGGATACTCCTGATATTTGGCTTTAACCTCATACTCTCCTCATTTCAGTCCGTACATGAAGGAGTTTTGAGAAGACGAATGCAGTATCGAGAGTTAGCAAACTCTAACCTAATTGCCTCATTCGTCAGAGTATTTTCCACAATTGGGAGCGCCTTACTGGGTTTAAGTTACTGGTCATTTGTCATAGGAGATACGGCAGGTTGGATAACAGGGTGCCTTCTTATGCATCATTATGCCAAACAGAAATTCAATTTGCGTATTTACTCAGAGGTCAGATGGGAAGTTTTGTCTTATTGTTTAGGCAATACTGGTTTCAGCTTGGGATATTTCGTTATTTATAACTGTGACAATTTTGTGGTTAGCGTCGTTCTAGGAACAACTAGTCTTGCGTTCTACAATCTTGCCTACCAGTTAACAATGGCGATAACAACTATTCTTTCTCAGGCGATGAGTCAAGTTGGGATGTCGGTGTTTGCTCAATTAGAAGATGATCAACAGCGAGAAAACGCTTTGGTTAAAGTTATTGAACAAACTTCTTTCCTAGCGGCTCCCTTATACGCCTTATTCTTTTTAGTTGTTAACCAACAAACCATTTCCTTTCTCTTTGGAACCCACTGGATTCCTGTTTGTACGGTTATTCCAGGATTGCTCATTTTCGCTTACTCTCGCCTGATAAACAGTCAGCTTTTTTCCATGCTGTCTGCCAAAGGGAAACCGGGAGTTAATGCTAAACTCAGCCTTAGCATTGCTCCTGTTGCTGTATTAAGTTTTGTGCTCGGTGCAAGGATAAAAGGAATTATTGGTGTCAGTATCGCGGTTGCTGTAGTTTTAGGAATTCTTTGGACTATTTACTGTTGGTGGGAGGCTTGTCGTCAATTAAACTGGTCTTCTAAAAAGTTCTTAATTTTTGTGTTTAAAGCACCTTTAATAACACTTTTACCAATTGTAGTTTCTCTAAAATTTCCTGAAATTATACAACCCATCTTATTTCTCATTATATATTTATTTTTGGTTCGCTTATTAGCTGCTAAACAATTTTTACAATATCAATATTTATTAGGTAATATTGCACAACGTTTAGTCACTAAATGGAACAGCAAATAAAAATACTTGCCTTGGCGAATAGAATTCGGCTATACAAGTAAAACTCACCTACGTGGGTTTTAAAACTTGAATTCTCGATTACTCCTATCCCACTTGAAGATTACCTAATTAAATGAACCGCAAAGACGCAAAGAGCGCAAAGAAAGAGGAACATCTGTTCGGTAGTCTTATAGCGGAAAGGGAGTAGTCCGCGTAGGCGGACTTCGTTTGTGTAGTAGCGAATTCTATTCGCCTTACCTTAGCTCACCTAAGTGGGTTTTAGAACCTGAGGAGGAAAATGCGAGTCGCCATCTGCTTGAATACTTGTCAGCGTCCCGGTGGATTAAAGCGCCTGTTAGATGGTCTTAATCAATTAACTTTCCATCACTGTGAAACCCCTGACATAGAAATTATTGTTGTTGATAATGACTCAATCGGTCATGCTTGTAAATTCTGTCAAGAAATCAGTTCAGAATTTAAATGGGTTTTAAAGTGCTATGTTGAACCACGCCGGGGTATTCCCTTTGCACGAAATAAAGCTATTACTTGTGCTATTGCAGAAAATATAGACTTTGTCGCTTTTATTGATGATGACGAAGTTCCCGAACCCAATTGGCTTGATGAACTTTTGTATGTCCAAATTGCATACAATGCTGATGTTGTTTGGGGAAGAATTATACCTTACTTTGCCCATGCTATTCCTCATTGGCTCGCCAAAGGAGAATTTTTTGAGCGTCCCCGCTATCCTACAGGTTATGAACTGAAAAGTGCTGCTAACAACAATACACTGATTCGTGCAGAAGTTTTTAGAGAACAAGATAAGTTACTAGATGAGCGTTTGGCGCTTTCTGGTGGTTCTGACTGGCACTTTTTTATGCGATTGCAACGTGCAGGCTATAAAATAGTGTGGGCAGATAATGCTTTGGTACATGAGTGGATACCTCAAAGTCGCACCAATTTAAAATGGTTGCTGCAACGGAGTTACCGAATTGGCATTACAGAGAGTTTTTGTGAGATAGATTTAAAACCCTCGATTATAGTTAAAACTCGTTGTATTTACAAGGGAATTAGGCGAATTATCAAAGGTATACTATTTATTCCTCTGTCCTTTATTATGGGACAACACCGAGGTGTTAAAACTTTACTATATATTTATCACAGTTTAGGAATGTTAGCAGGTGTTGCCGGAAGACAATATGAAGAGTATAAAGAAATTCATACTCTTTAAAAGAGGAATTAACCAAAAATTTAAATGTTTAACATATTCCCTAAGAAATTAATTCTCTTAGAGGCAGAAAGCAAATTAGAAAATCTGTCGCACGCAGAACGAGTGGTTTATTGGACGATTGTGCTAACGCCACTTTGGTGGGTCTTAGGGGTACAGACTCTGCTTTATCCTGGTGTTGCTCTCTATTTGCTAGCTTATGATTTTCATATAGACAAACTTGTTAAGCGATCGCTACCACTCTGTAACTGGACGTGGTTATTACTGAGTATCGCAGTACTCTGGACTAACATTCAGGGGTTATCGTCAATCAGCTTTAACCCCATGAAAAGCGCTGCCCTCATGGTAACCCTATTAAAGGGTTACTTTTTAGTTTTTTCTTGCCTAACACTGCCCTTTTGGCATCGTATTAGAATGAGTGTTGTGACACGAGCTGTTTCTTGGATGACAGCTGGTTACTTAGTGTCTCTTGGCATTCAGATCCTCATCTTATTTGGGACTGGTCCACAGAAGGCTATTATGCCGCCTTTGGCTAAAGCAATTCCAGGGGATAAACTCAGTTTAATGGTTAAGTTTGCAGTGTTTCAACCCTTTTTTGGGCTTCCTCTAGCCCGGACAGAACTTTACACTGCAGATCCACCCATTCTAGGAGTTTGTGCGCTTTTATGCTTTTTTATGTGCTTTGGTGAAGCAGATAAATACCTACGTAAATATGCTTTAGCAGGTTGCACTGCAACGTTAATTATTGCTCAAAGTCGGCTAGCGTGGATATGTTTCCCATTAGCACTTTTAGCAGTCATTTGCTTTCGCAAAGCCTCAGCACGTCAAGGATTCCTTTGGTTCTCGACACTCATTTGTTTTATTTGCGCCCTCATAGGGATGGAAGTAACCGAGTTACTAGACAAACCTATGGAAACTTTCAATGGTGCTCGAGCTGATTCATCAAAAGACCGAGCTTTGGTTGTGGCTGCGACTCTTAAAGCTTGGAAAGAGTCACCTTGGATTGGGTGGGGAATTGTCGAACGAACAGTCACCTGGGGTAACGGAGCTTTTGAACTTCCGCTTGGAACTTTTTCAACTTACGCGCAAATTCTGTATTTACACGGAATCTTTGGATTCGCATTCTTTGCCATTGCTGTATCAATAACTTTATGGTTCTTTTGGCAACCAGCATTGCGAGGGAAAAGAACTGCTCAACGGGCATTTGCTAGCTTTATTGCTTTGTTAATACTGTGTCAAGCAACGAACTTAAGCTGGATGATTGTTTATTTCTGGTTCTACTTTTTGTGGTTGGGTACAATTCTGGCAGAAGCTTACCCTCAATACGTTTCTTCCTGGAAGGAATTATCAGGGAATAATGACAGAACAAGCTATATAGATACAACAAACAAATCCTAAATATAGGAATCTTAAAACAGTACCTTTAAGAAAATGTTTTAAAAACTGCCTTGTTAAGAGCGGACACGCACTTGCGTTCCGACGCGGGAGACAAGAAAGCCAAGATTCAGAATTAAGCAACAGGGTTTGGAATGCAGCCACTCCAAACAGTTGGGAGTGCTGATGTTCGGTCACAGGAATACCACAACGCTTTATTTTGATAGGGGACAGTTGAAACTTGGGGATAGTCCTCTGTTGGGATTTGCCAATATGCTGGACATGGTGATTGAGATGACGAGCAGTTTAGACCGAGAGCGGTTGGCATCCGGGATATTCAAAGCGCAGTATGCCATTATTGATAAAATATAGAACTATACATTGGTGTTGGGTGCAATAGGGGAGATTTTGGTGATGTCAAAACAGTTATAGCTTTACGCATTCTTGACCAAATTCCCTTTATTTCAAAATTTAAAAAAAACTATAAAGGGTTTAAAAGAACTTTAAAAACATTTCAATGACTTCAGGTTTTCTACTGAATTTTAAGGAGGAGAGGTGAATTTCTTGAAATGGCGCTTGCTATTCCATGTTTTTGGATTTATAAATAATAATGAAAATAACTCAAAATTTTTTGGTAATTGAGTCAACTCTATTCGCACAGAAATACTTGTATTCATTATCTAGATTCAAGTGCCAGACATTTGGAACTGGGAAAACGGATAAAATTCCACAGTTATCCGGTGTAGATTTGCGTGCTGATAAAGACAAGAATGCTAAAAAATCTAGGTATTGATTAAAAAGAGATATCCCATGAGCCCAAAATTAATAGTTCCTGATTTCGTCATTGTTGCAGCCGTTGGAAGCAATCCCCTTTCCACAGCAAACACGGACTTTCTCAAATACACCGATACCATTCCCAAAGATTGGGAGCTAGCCCACCAGCCAAGATATACAAACAGTTCCGCTCAGTTAAACTTCGTCAATGGCATTAGCATGACCGCCGGACCGAACCAAGTTGCGTTTATAGAACCGCTTGGTGACAGGAGTTTGTTGGATATCTCGATCCCTGAAATTGCTGGCAAATACGCACAAGCCCTGCCAAAGATGGACTTTGAAGCTGTAGGTATTAATTTTAGAGGATACGTTTCTTTTGCAGGCTCTCAGGATGCCGCGAGAAAATATGTGGTAGAAACCCTGCTCTCACAAGGTGTTTGGCAATCCGAGGGAGAAGAACTCATGCGAGCTTCACTCAACTTGGTTTACAAATTTCAACGTGCTCCCCTTTACCTCAGTATCACTGAAGCAGCGTTGCGTAATGAAGATGAAACAACCACTCCAATTGTCATGTTTGGCGGCAGTTTTAGCTACGAACTGAGCGGTGATTCTGGAGCCGAAAAAATCAACAGCCTGCATCAAGCTATTGGAAATTGGACAGATGACCTAAAGGGATACTCTGAATTAATTAATAACAAGTTTCTTGCACGTATAACTGAAACTATCTCCGAGACTCCTGCTACAGTCCCAGATTTATTCACCATGAGACCGACTGCAATAGCTTAAGAACGTCAAGAAAACTCTAGATGCTGCAAGCGTATTGAAACTATCAACGAGTAGCACTGGACATTTTTAGAATTAAATCAATTCAATAATCAGCAAGAATCATTGCTGTCTGAAGGGGCTTGAGGAAAAGAGCATACGTGCTTGACTCTTCAAGCTCATAAATAGGCGGAAATCTCATATTAAGTCTAATTACTAACACAAAATCATTTCTCACTAGCAAAGGTTTAGTTATGGTTCGTCCTGTCAGCTTTTTCACCAACGGTGCATCTCACAATAATGATAGTTTGCTGCCACAATCTCTCTTAGAAAGTGCATCTTTAGTTGCACCGTTGGGTGATGATTCATCTTTATTGGATTGGCAAAAAACGCTTAAGACTCCGAGTGGCGCAGACCTCCTGACCTCCCAATTAGACCCCCAAAAGAAAGCAGACACGACAAGCGACAATACAGAGGATATAACTAACTCCAACACTCAAGCCCTCAATCCCTTCGACCAACCGCTACTATTCAAGCAACAGCCATATATTTATCGCATTCCATCCCAACGTAAGAAGTTTAAAAGTCATCAGGAAAAAGATATCCTTACGGGTGGTGAGAACGCTAGCCCACTCGTCAGCAGTTCCCAAGCGGATACCCTAACAACTACCAATACCAGCCAACAGTTTTTGTCAACTTCGAGCGCGGGTGCATACGATGAAAGCACGGGTTCCACTTCCTTAAGTTCTGAACCACCAAAGATCACTTCGTTTGCCTTAGTTAACGATACTGCTCCTGGTGGGACTACGAATACTGACAAGATTACCTCTGATCCAACAACGAGAGTGAGTGTCCCCTATCCTGAAGAAATTTATGAGTGGAAAGCAGGTTTTAATAACACTCCTGAAGCCAACTATGTCAATATTTTGCCGGAGATGAAACCAACCGACGTCACAATCTTTGACCGCACAGCGCTAAATACGATTTATGGCAGTTCCTTACCAGATGGCACACACGTCTTGTATGTCTTAACAAGACGGGACGAAGGAGAGTTGATTTCAGTATCTAAAGAATCTTTTACTTTTACTTTTGACACTACTCCTCCCCCTCAACCAGCATTCAATCTAGATGCGGCGTCTGATTCCGGTACGGTTGGCGACAAGAGAACCAGTTTTAGTACGGTAATGTTAGTCGGTCAAACCGAAGCCAGCGCGAGCGTAAAGTTGGAGCAAACGGGAGCGACAGCCACAGCCGATAGCACTGGCAAATTTACCTTCACCAATGTCTCTTTGACAATAGGAGATAATCCCTTCACGGTACGGGCTACTGATAGAGCAGGTAATCAGCAAACTTTCTCCACCACAATCAAACGTATTAGCCCACCTACTGCCATTAACTTAACCAGCAACACAGTAGCAGAAAATAGTGGCATTGGAACTGTTATCGGTCAATTGAGCAGCACTGACCCGGATGTGGGAGACAATCACATTTATAGTTTGGTCAACGATGGGGGCGGGCGCTTTAAAATTGTTGGCAATCAGTTGCAAGTTGCTAACGATACGTTACTCAATTATGAAAGCCTCAAGCAGCACAGTATTGAAGTTCGCAGTACCGATCTTGATGGGTTAACCAAAAGTCAGATTTTTACCATTAACGTCACTAACGTTAACGAAGCTCCCACTTTTACGAGCAAACCTTTTACATACACGGGGACTATAGGTAGCGCCTACTCATATAGCATCACCACCACCGACCAAGATACGGGAGATACTCGCAAAATTACCGCTATTAACCCTCCAAGCTGGCTCAAGTCAGTGGATAACGGTAATGGCACTGCCACCTTAAGCGGCACTCCCACCACCAGTGGTATCTTTAATATTGATTTAAAAGTAGAAGATGTTGGGAAAGCTTCTTCAATCCAATCGTTCCCCATTTCGGTAATTCCCAACTTCTCCCTGGCAGAAGGAAAGAACTTTGCAACCACTCACACGATTCCTTTCACAATTCCGACCAATCCTTCCCTCATCAGCTTTAACATCAATCCCATCTTCGACACCAAGGATTTAGATTCGATTAAAGATGCTTTTGAGGTTGCTTTAGTCGATGAAGCAGGCAATTCCTTGGTGCATACTGTTTCTAATGGGAGAGATGCTTTCTTCAACTGGACTGAAGGTGAAGCCGTTGCCCTGGGTGCGGGTACGACTTACAACAGTACAACCCGTACTGTTAGCTTGAACTTAACTGGTACTAAACCTTTGACCAACGCCAAACTGATATTCCGCTTGGTCAACAACGATGACGATACGACAACAAACGTCAGCATTACGAGTTTTGCCATCAATCCCGCACCAGTTGGCACGTTAAGAGCTGTCCAGAAAGATTTTGGTACGCAGACATTGCCCAGCACTTCAACAACGCCTAACTTCAACTTGTTGGCAGATGTCTCCAATAGCTTCAAACCTGAATACCATCGCACGAGCTTTAACGCTGACACCAAGTTATTGCATACAGACATAGCCCTTCGCAACACTGGCAAATACAGCGTTGATGGTCCGTTGCTTGTTGGCGTTACCCACATTAGCGACCCCACTGTAACACTGTACAAACCCGATGGAATGACTCCAGAGGGGATTCCTTACTATGATTTCAGCAAGTTAGTCAGTGATGGCAAAGTAGAACCCCTAGAACTGACTAACCAACGTTCCCTAACATTCTACAACCCTCAAGGCAAGCAGTTTACTTATGACTTAGTGGTACTGGCGCAGTTAAATCAAAAACCCTCAATTCAGAGCCAACCCGTAACGGAAATCATTGGGGGTCAGCAATACCGTTATGACGTAGATGCCACTGACCCCAATAACGACGTTTTAACCTACAAACTGCTGTCATCTCCTGTTGGCACCACAATTGACTCAAAAACTGGGCTGATTAGCTGGAACACCCTCACTACCAACAAAGGCAACCACACGATACTGGTAGAAGCCAACGACAGTCGTGGTGGAGTGACAACGCAACAGTTCACGCTCTCTGTCATCGATGCACCACCCAACCGACCCCCTGTTTTTACGAGCGTTCCAATAGTTGATGCAGCAATTAATACAAACTACACTTATCAGGCGATCGCCAAAGACGCTGATAACGACACATTGACCTTTTCCCTGGTCAACAAGCCAGAGGGGATGACAGTCAACCCCAGCACGGGAGTGGTGAGTTGGACGCCCAATGGCAATCAATTGGATACTTATGACGTAATTTTAGCTGTAACGGATGGCAAGGGAGGAACCGCACAGCAAGTCTTTAAAGTCAAGACTCAGATAGACCCTCTTAATCGTGCTCCAGAGATCGTTAGCGAACCTATAACTCGCTTTGGTTTAAAAGACAAACAGTATAAATATCAAGTCAAAGCCGTTGATTTTAACAATGACTCTCTTACCTATAGTCTGATAAATCCGCTTCCTGGAGCAGCTATTGATGCAAATACCGGAGAAATCCAGTGGTCTCCCCAAGTAATTGGCAAGTATAACTTTCAAGTTCAGGTGACAGATAGGCGCGGTGGATTTGACACGCAAAGCTTTGCAGTAGATGTATCCAACGCTTTGGGTAAAATTGAGGGTCTGGTATGGAACGACCTCAACCGCAATCGCATACCGGATATTAGCTTGATTCAGGGAGATACACCAGATATTCTGTTGGTTGTTGATAACTCCGGAAGTACTGGAGGGCGCGACATCGATTGGACGACTGCTAACTTAAACGAATTTGCTAACAGCACTTTTTTAAGCATTTTGGATACGGAATTAGCTGGTGTGGTCGCTTTTAACCAGCAATTAATTGACAAAGGTCGTGGCAAAACAGCTCGTGTTGGGGTGATTGTGTTTAATAGCTACGCTATAGCTCTTGACATGGACCCAGTGACGACTGGTGTCCAGTTTACTACTACCCCAACTGCCGACAAAAATAACAACGGAATTTTAGACATTAGAGAAGCACTTACCTTTACAGCCGAAGGAAGCACAGATTTCACACCACCCTTGAATTTAGCTCAGTCAATCTTTACTGCTTTGGGCACAACTTCAGGTAAGGGCAATATCATCTTCCTCTCAGATGGATATGGTCCGCTGGATATTACAGTTGTCAATAGTCTGAAAACCAAGGGAGTTAATCTCAAAGCCTTTGGTATAGGGAATGGATCTGATATCAATCAACTTCGCAACATTGACCCAGAAGCTCAACAATTGACGTCAGCCCAAGAAATCATCAACATTTTCAACGGAGAAGACGAAAGGTATCAATCAGAACCTGGTATAGCAGGCGTGACCGTGTACTTGGATTTAAACAACAATGGCATTCTTGACACGGCAGAGCCTAACACGGTTTCCATGTCTGACAATCCACAAACTGTCTCTGTGGAAACAGGTCAATATAGTTTCACTAATTTGCTGCCTGGTACTTACACGGTGCGGCAAGTCATGCCGAATGGTTATACGCGAACCGCTCCCACTGCTGGATATTACATTCCTACTATCACTACTAGTGGTGAATCTCACTATAGCAATTTTGGACTTGCCGAACCTGCAACAACAATTCCAAATAGTAAGCCGACTTTTAAAACAAATGCACCTGTCTCTGCTAAGGTAGGCGAACTGCTCAAGTACAAAGCAAAAGCAACTGACCCTGACCCCGATTTTCTCACCTACGATCTGCCATTGAAACCAGAAGGCATGACGGTTGATGCTTCAACTGGCGTTGTCGTCTGGACACCGACTCCCGATCAAGTTGGTAAATTTGATGTCATTCTTCGGGTTGCTGACGGTAGGGGTGAGATTGACTTGCAATACTTCCAAATTCAAGTCACTTCAGCCAACACCGCTCCAGTCTTTACATTGGTACCCACTCAAGAACTGACAGCAACCGTTAACACCACTTTCCAATATCAGTTCGCTGCTGTCGATGCCCAAGGAGACCCCATTACTTACACCTTGGAAAGCCCTAACGGTGCCGCTATTGATTCAAAAACGGGAGTTTTCTCCTGGAAGCCAACCGCTACTAGTCAAAAATCGTTTACTGTTGTTGCTAGCGATGGGAAAGGGGGAGTCACAAAGCACCAATTTAGTATCAATACCGTCTCCAGCACTTCTAACCAAGTTCCGATCATCACCTCCACGCCAAGAAATCGCGTTGCTTTGGGACAATCTTACCTCTACACGGTCAAAGCTAGCGACCCCAACAATGACCCCCTCACCTACACCTTAACAACTGCCCCTGTTGGGATGACCATCGACAGCACGGGCAAAATTTTGTGGACTCCCGATGCCAAAGTCAACCCACTCGGTGCTAACCCAGTTAAGATCCTCTTAGGTGATGGGCGAGGTGGTATCCAAACCCAATCTTTTAGTATTGATGTCGTCAGCACGACCAACCGCACCAATAATCCACCAACCATCACCTCCATCCCCCCATTAGACGCAACTGTTGGCACAACCTATCGGTACAACTTAACCGCTCTTGACACCGACAACGACTCCGTGGCATGGAAACTCGATCTTGCTCCAGAGGGAATGTCCATTGACTCGGAACGCGGCATTCTGGTTTGGACGCCAAGACTTGACCAAGTAGGAGAACGTGAGGTAGTGGTACAAGTTGTTGATGCACTTGGCGGTTTCTCCATTCAAGAATTTAGCATCACAACAAGAGGAGTTAACGTACCACCGCAAATTATCTCTACTCCCATCACCCGTGCTGCCATCGAGCGGCCCTATACCTACAAAGTTGTTGCCACCGACCCAGAAGATGACTTTCTCACTTTCAGTTTGGGCAATAACAAACCAACTGGCATGACCATTGACAGCAACACTGGTGTGATTCAATGGACTCCAGGAGCCGCACAACCCGTCTCTGTTGAGGCGATCGTCACTGATATTTATGGTGCGACCAACAGCCAAACTTTCAACATAGTGGTAGGTACGACACCTATCAACAATGCTCCAAGCATCACTTCCACACCTAATTTTAAAGCGGGAGTTGGCAAACCTTACAGCTACCAAATTCAAGCGACTGACCCGGATGCAAGCGACATACTGACATACTACTTGCAAAGTGGACCGAGTGGGATGACCATCAATTCCACAACTGGGTTGGTAACTTGGGCGAGTCCATTCTCTACTACCTCTGACGTGGTTGTCAAAGTCATTGATGCTGGTGGAATGAGCGCATTACAACGCTTTACCTTAATTTCACGGTCTAATACTGCACCAAATGTGACCTCGACGCCTGTTACTAGTGCAACGCCAAATACTTTGTATGCCTACGATATCAAAGCCACGGATGCAGAGGGAGATAGCTTAAGTTATTCCCTTGACACTGCATCCCTTGACAGGGGCATGAAGATTGATGCGTTCGGTCGATTGCGCTGGACTCCCACACTAGGTCAAATCACCACTACCACTCCCCATAAGGTTACGGTTACCGTCAGTGACGACAATGGTGGTAGCAAACTGCACGAGTTTAACATTACCGTTGCTGCCGATACTATCAAACCTCAAGTCACTTTGATTGCCAATACAGATTCTGCCACAGTCGGGTCAGAAGTCACATTCCAAGCTAGGGCAACAGACAATATTAAGGTCGCTTCCTTGCAACTGTTGGTGAACGGCACAACCGTCCAACTCGATCCCAACGGCATGGCAAAGGTAAAAATGACCCAAACCGGAAATATTTCTGCCATAGCCAAAGCAACTGACACGGCATTGAATGAGGGACAATCCGCTACATGGAACGTTTTGGTTACCAATCCCAACCCCAACAATCCCCCACCCAACATTAGCCTGAACTTAAATAACATTCCTAACGGCATCGTGACCGCACCGACTAACATTATCGGTACCGTCAGTGATGATAACTTAATAAATTACATCCTTGAGGTAGCACCGCTTGCGGGTGGGGAATTTCAGGAAATTGCACGTGGCACCAAGACAGTTAGTAACGACATCCTAGGTAAATTTGACCCCTCATTGCTGCAAAACGATACTTATCGACTGCGGCTGAGTGCCTATGATGCTTCTGGCAATGGCAGAGTTGTCGAAGAAACAATTGATGTTGCAGGCGAATTGAAACTCGGTAATTTCCGCTTGTCTTTCACTGACCTCGAGATTCCAGTAACTGGCATCCCCATTACCCTAACCCGTACTTACGATACCCTGACCGCCAACACCACTGACGACTTTGGCTATGGTTGGAGGATGGAGTTTAGGGATACCGACTTGCGGACATCGCTGCGACCTCCATCTGAAGAAGACCAGATATTGGGGTATCAAAGTGCATTCCGTGATGAGACTCGGGTTTACATTACATTGCCAGGGGGTAAGCGGGAAGCATTTACCTTTAAACCCACCCTAGACCCCATATTTAAACTCGCGGCGGCGATCGCTAGAAGTCCGGATGCGGCTGTTTACCGTCCTGCTTTCGTTGGCGATAAAGGTGTTACCAGTACGCTGAGTGTGAAAAATGCACGGATTCTTCATAAAGCTGGTAGTAGTGAGTACGTGGGCTTAAATGGTGGAGTACCCTATAACCCCGCCGATATCAACTTTGGTGGCATTTATGTGCTGACGACCAAAGATGGGATTGTCTACGAAATTGATGCCAATACGGGTGATTTGTTGACAGTTACAGATACCAATGGTAACAAGCTGACCTATACGGATGGGGGGATTTATAGCTCCACTGGCAAGCAAATTACCTTCGAGAGGGATGCTATTGGGCGAATTGCGTCAGTACTAGATCCAATGGGCTACCTCATCAAGTATGACTATGATGCCAAAGGAGATTTGATTGCTGTTACCGACAGGGAGAACAATACAACTCGTTTCGAGTACGGCAGTAAAAAGCAGCATTATCTCGACAATATCATCGACCCACTTGGTAGAACTGGAGTACGGAATGATTACGACTCGGTAACAGGTCGTCTGAAGTACATTGAGGACATCAATGGCAAAAAGGTAGAAATGGAGTATGACCCCAACAACTCCAGACAGGTTGTACGAGATCAACTAGGTCATCCCACAATTTACGAATATGATGCTTGGGGCAATGTTGTGACTGAGATTGATGCTCAAGGTAAGATTACCAAGCGGCAGTATGACGATAATAACAATGTTCTAGAAGACACTGTCATCTCAGACCGCTCAGACCTTAACCCAAATGATAACGTCCAAATTGGCTTGACTACCCAATACAAATACGATGTTCTTGGCAACAAGCTTTCAGAAGAAGTAGGTATTGTCACTCGTTATACCACAGATGCCACAGGGAAAAAGATTGTTGAGCAGCAACCTTCAGGTTACAAAACTATATATACCTACGGCGACAGGAGTCGTCTGTTAACTGAGACTGACCCGTTGGGTCGTACAACTACCAATACTTACGATCGCAAGGGCAATCTGCGCTCAACATTAGATGCTTTTCAAAAGACAACAATTTACGATTATGACTTCAGTGGGCAACTCAAGTCGGTCAGGGATGCAAATGAGCAGACCACAAAATTTACCTACGATGCTTTTGGTAATGTAGAAACTGTCACAGATGCGTTAAACCGTACTACCACCTATACCTACTATGGTGATGGCAACAAGAAGACTGAAACTCGCACAAGAACAACACCGACTGGCGTACAAACACTGTTGACTCAGTGGACGTATGATAAAGAGGGACACCTCAAGACAATGACCGATGCCGAAAACTGGACTACGACCTACGAGTACGATAAGCTGGGTCGGCAAACTGCGGTGATTGATGCGCTCACTCGACGCACTGAGTCTATCTACAATGACAAAGGCGAGCTTGTTGAAACAATCTACCCCGACAAAACGACCAATACGAAAGACGACAATCCCCGCACAAAGTCTAAGTACGACGCGGCGGGTCGTCAAATTGAGACCACTGACCAACTGGGGCGGGTGACGAGATATATTTATGACAAAGTTGGTCGCTTACGTTTTACGGTTTATCCTGATAAGACACCAGATGACCAGAATCTTTCACCAGAACTATGGGACAATCCTAAAACCGAAACCATCTACTACACGGACGGGTTGGTAAAAGCGCAAATTGATGAGCTTGGCAATCGTACTGAGTTTCGTTACGACGCAGCTGGTCGCCAGACTGAAATCCTGAACGCTGATGATACCCCTACAAACCCACTTGATAATCCCAAAACAACTTATAAGTACGATTTGGCAGGACAGCTTGTTTCTCAAACAGATGCGCTCAACTACACTACTACTTATAAATATGATGACTTGGGACGGCTCAAAGAAACCCACTTCCACGATAAGAGTTACACCACTCAGGAGTATGATGCATTAGGTCGGAGGATTGCGACTACAGACCAAAACAGGAAGCCCACAGAGTATCGCTACGATGCGCTGGGTCAATTGACAGGGGTGAAAAATGCTTTTGGAGATTGGACTGAGTATGGTTACAACGAGGTCGGGAACTTAATCTGGATGGAAGATGCTCTCGATCGCCGTACCCAGTATGAATACGATAAGCTTGGTCGGCGCAAAGCAGTGATTCTACCAATGGGTCAACGCTCTGACACGACCTATGATGCGGTAGGCAATCTCAAAACCTACACCGACTTCAATCGCCGTACCATTACCTATGATTACGACCCCCAAAACCGCATAACCTCAAAGCTGTTTGGGGATGGCTCAAAGGTCACCTACACCTACACAAACACCGGGCTACAGGACGTTGTTAAGTTTATAAATGCGAGTAGCGTGACAACGGCAATCACAGACAGTGATTACGATGAACGCGATCGCCTCATACAGCACACTGTCACCATCAGTGGATTCAGCCGAAGCATCAGCTACACCTACGATGCTGCTAGCAATCGCACATCAGTTACTACACCCAGTGGTACGGTGAACTACACCTTTGATCGGCGCAATCGCCTCGATCAAGTGATTGAGAACAACATCGTCACAGCAGACTACGACTACGATGGGGTGAACAATCTACTTCTGACAAAATTTGCCAACGGTACACAAGAAGTTCGCCGCTATGACGAGCTCAATCGCCTGCGGGTCTTGGAAAACAAAAAAGCTAGTGGTGAAATTATCTCCACCTACACCTACACACTCGATCTTGTGGGCAATCGACGGAAGGTGGAAGACAATACCGGACGAATTGTTGAATACACTTATAACGACTTGTATCAGTTAACTCAAGAAAAAATCACCGATGCTGTCAATGGTAATCGAGTTTACGACTACACCTATGATAAGGTAGGTAACCGCAAGACCAAAAGTGAAGCCGTGAATGCTGTCACAACAGATACGGTGTACACTTACGATGCCAACGATCGGCTAGAGAACGAAAAAGTCAATCAGAAAGTTATTGCTAGTTATGCCTATGACAACAATGGAAATACCTTAACAAAGACCGAAAACGGCATTACAACCACCTATACCTGGGATTACGAGAACCGTTTGAGTACCGCAACGCTTAAGAATTCGTCAGGTGTCGTGCTTCAATCAATGCAGTATCGATACAACGATGAGGGTATTCGGGTTGCATCGATAGTGAACAATCAAGAAACTCGTTATCTGATTGATACTGTTCAGCCCTACGGTCAAGTGTTGGAAGAGTATTCCCCCTATGGCGCGGTGCAAGCGTCCTATACTTACGGCTCGGACTTGATTTCCCAGAAACAGGGCATCAAGAGCACCTTCTACCATGTTGATGGATTGGGCAGCACGCGAGCGCTCACTGATGCAAGTGGTAGTGTTGTAAACACCTACAACTATGAGGCATACGGGGAACTGCTGAATTCTACTGGCAGTGTAAGTAACAAGTATCTGTTTGCTGGCGAGCAGTATGACTCCAATTTAGGTGATTACTATCTACGGGCTAGGTACTACGACACTGAAACTGGGCGGTTTACTAGACGGGATACCTATGAAGGTAGGCTGGGTGAACCTTTGACGCTACATAAGTACATCTATACTCATGCTAACCCCGTTAACGGGACTGATCCAAGTGGAAAATTCACATTAACAGAGGTGTTGACTGGTAGTGCAATTATTGGTGCATTCGCTGGTGCAGCAGGAGGTGGATACTACGGCTATAGTAAATCAGGTGAAGTCTTCAGCAAAGAAACTTTGAAGTTTGCATTAGTAGGAGCAGTTGGTGGAGCTGCTGCTGGAGCTATGCTTGGTGGGGCTATCTATCTGACTCCAGCTGGGTTAGGACCAATTATTCAAACTGGCGCACGGCAATTGTTCAGGAAAGCAATAGCTACACATTCAAGAAGTCAAGCCGCATTGCTAGCAGGTTTTGGACTTGGTTTCACAGGCGGTATATTAGAACCAGATTACGAAGTTGCACTTGGCACAGCTTTTACTACAGCTTTGACAATTGGAGATGATGTGCTTGTACGTGGAGCGATATGGAGAAGAAATGCTATGACCCAAGCCTTTGGAGAACTCTACACTGCAAATAGAGCTATCTTGTTTCGATCTGTACAATCAACCACGTTTATGACACTACATTTTCTTTTCGGCTTCACTGTCGGCTACGCTTCTGGATCTTTTATCCGAAAGTCGTATGACCAATATTTCTCTACAGGTAATTAGAGAGAACTCAAGGGAGGAGTTTATGCACTTTTGGTTTAATCAATCTAAAAAGCTAGATGAGATTTTGCAGCGTTCTGGTATGAGCGATGAGGAATTTCTCCACAGGCTGCAATTGTCAGGTGAGGTGGCGAGAAAAACAGTGAAGTGTTGCCGAACAGAATTAGGCAAAGCTTATCGACTATCTCCTGAGAAGTTGTATCCAGATGATAGCTTTAGACACTTAATAAACTTGCCAACTCCTGGGTGGGATATGCTAGAGCTTGTATTATCTCTTGAAGAAACTTTAGGTGCTGGAATTGATGAAGAGCAAGTTCCTAACTGGACATCTAAAGACATGACTCTGGGGAAATGGATCGTAGATTTCCTATCCAGATATTTTGAAAAAAATCAGAACCGTAACAATATAGAGGAAAAGTAGCGAATGTAACCAGACAAGTTATCTTCCGGGTGATATTTTTTGGTACTTGTAGGTAATTGGATCCATTGGATGTAACCTTTCACACTCCCCCCTACCTCTCAACGATAAATCAGGGGTTTCGAGGATTTTGCAGGGGGGGGAGTGAATAATTACATTGGATCACCGTGCCCTGCGTGGGATTTTTATACGCGCTTGCTCAAAACTCTCTGTGTATTTACATTTTGGGATAGACAAACCCGAAAGTTCACTCCAGATTAGTACAGTAGCCTTTCCACATCCTCATTGTCAACTCATAGAGCAGCCACTTAGTATTTTCACGCATTCAATTGCCAACTTTACAACCAAATTCCGTGTACTTATCATTGTGATATAGATAACCAACAAGCCATCATGCAATTGGGAGTTTGTACCAAAAACAACACTCCCTCTTGCTATTTGGTGAAAGGTTTAGGAGATGAGGAGATGGGGAGATGGGGAGATGGGGAGATGGGGAGAATTTTACCACCCCATCACCTCACCACCTCACCACCTCACTACCTCACCCCCTCACCACCTCACTACCTCACCCCCTCACCACCTCACTACCTCATCACCTCACCACCTCATCCTCCCACTCTGTCATCTACCCAAACTCTCTATGGCTCAAATTCTCCAATTTGGGAATCGCACAATCACAGAAGCAGAGGTTTTTCGCCTGCTAGCTGAGTACCAAATGCTTCCCCAGTTATGTCGCTCCATGACGATTGACTCTGCTATTGCTCCTGTCACACTGACTGTGGAGGAGAAAAAGAGCGCCCAAGAGCAGTTCTACCAGAAGAACCAAATTACCACACCCGAACTACTCCAAACAAAGTTGCAGCAATATGGGATGACAATTGAGCAACTCGAAGCACTAGCAACAAAAGAACTCAGGATTGAGAAATTTAAAATTGCCACGTGGGGAGCGAAGATTGAATCCATATTTCTCAACAACAAGTCCCAATTAGACAAAGTTGTTTATTCCCTCATCCGTACTCCTGAGATAGAAGTTGCTCAAGAACTCTTCTTTCGCATACTAGCAGGAGAACAGACCTTTGCTGAATGTGCCCTTGAATACTCGCAAGGGGCAGAAGCACAAACAGGAGGATTGCTAGGTCCGGTTCCCCTGTCACAACCCCATCCTACCATCACCAAAATGCTTTCCACCTCCCAACCGGGAGAACTGCTACCACCAACCAAGTTAGGAGAATGGGTAGTCATCCTACGATTGGAGAAATTTATCAGCGCCCAGTTGGACGATGCCATGCGTGCGTTTCTGCTCAATCAGATGTTTGAGACAATGCTTGCAGAAGCCGTTCGTAATGCCCAACCAACCATTCTTAACGATACACCTACCCCAGTTCTCCTAACAAGATGACATCCAGCACTACCACTATCATTGATTTTCTCGCTCAACACCACCCCTTCAACCAGCTGGATGTCAGGAGTGTTGAACGCATTGCCTCAAAACTCCAACCACTACGCTATCGCATGGGGCAAGCCATCTTTGTGCGAGAAACCATGCCCGATAAAATTGTCATTATCTACTCAGGTGGAGCGCGTCTTATCGGTTACGCACCCGGAGCCAAAGTTCCAGAAACACTGCAATTGTTGAAATCAGGAGCGGTATTAGGCGCTGCCAGCTTGGTGAGGGGTGTTGCAAGTGAAACCGCGATCGCATCAAGTGAAACCCTCTGTCTTACCCTAAGTGCAGCCGATTTTCGAGAACTTTTAGAACTCGAACCAGTCTTAAGAGATGTATATAGCAATCACTCTTCCTTAATTGAAGTGTATGACCTCTTGGGTGCAGAACTAGAAAGAAGGGCTAAGGGGAATGCCAATCTTAAAGAACTGGCAATTCAGCATCACGCATCAGCTACAGTCCTCAACTTGCCCCCAGGCACAACGCTACTTCAACAGCTAGACCCCAATCTTCTGTGGCTGGTGAGTGGCGGTAGTTCCAATTATGCTATAGGTTGTAGCCTCAACTCTCATGACCCACAAGCATATATTAAAGTAGAAGCTGACAAACCAGTTCGTCTCATTGGTTTGCGGGAACTAACAATATCAGGGGACACTGTTTCCCCTCACTCAGACACTCAGACACTCAGACACTCCTCACTCTGGCAAGATGTACCCTACGCCCCAGAACGCCCGGAGGAACCAGAAGAACCAAGCCCCCAATCGGTCAAATACCCTCACGTTCGTGGCAGGGGTCCGGTGGATGCGTCCGTTGCCTGCTTCCAAATGCTAGCTGAATACTGGGGAATGCCGTTCAAGCGAGATGTTATCAAACGTGCCTTGGTCAACAACTTTCAGCGCACGGGTGGCATTTCCATTCAACTGTGCGGTGCGATCTCCGAACTGATGGGACTCACCTCTCAACTAGTACAAGTTCCAGCCCTCAGTGTCCCTCGCCTACCAGTACCAGCACTCCTCCCTTGGCAAGATAGTTTCGCCATTCTCTACAAAGCCACTTCCAAAGAATTGGTTTTGGCAATACCAGAACAGGGCATCAGACGTTTAAACCCCACAGCATTTGCCGATATTTGGGGGGACGAAGGTCAAGTACTACTGCTGCAACCTACAAAAGAAACGTCACTACGCCGCTTTGGTTTGAGTTGGTTTCTTCCTGCTATCAAAAAACATCGTACAGTACTTATCGAAGTTTTTATTGCTTCCTTATTTGTACAACTCTTGGGACTGGCTAACCCCCTCATTACCCAAGTCATTATTGATAAAGTTATTATCCAAAACGGTGTCAATACCCTCCATGTGTTGGGATTTCTATTGATAGCCATGGCTGTGGTGGAAGGGGTTATTACTTGGCTGAGAACCAACCTCTTTGTCGATACCACCAACCGCATCGACTTAAGCTTGGGTTCGGAGGTCATCGACCACCTGCTCAGATTACCACTGCGCTATTTCGAGAAGCGTCCTGTCGGTGAAATCTCAAGCCGCATCAACGAACTGGAGAACATCCGCTCCTTCCTTACGGGAACTGCCCTAACCGTAGTCTTGGATGCTATCTTCTCTGTCATTTACATTGCGGTGATGGTCATTTACAGCTGGTTGCTCACTATCGTAGCACTTGCAACAGTACCCCTATTTGCCCTGCTGACATATATCTTTGCTCCCATCATCCGCAGCCAAACCAGAACCAAAGCAGAACGCAATGCCGAAACGCAATCCTACTTAGTCGAAGTGGTTTCTGGCATTCAAACTGTCAAAGCACAGAACATCGAACTCAATTCCCGATGGCAGTGGCAAACCCGTTACGCACGTTACATTAGTGCTTCTTTTGAGAACGTGCTGACGAGCAATACCGCAAGTTCCCTCAGCAACTTCCTCAACAAACTTTCTAGCTTGCTCTTGCTGTGGGTTGGTGCTTTTTTAGTACTTGAAGGTCAACTCACTTTGGGAGAACTAATTGCTTTTCGTATTATTGCAGGTTATGTCACCAGTCCTTTGTTACGATTGATACAACTGTGGCAGAACTTCCAAGAAACGGCATTATCTCTAGAACGACTTGCTGATATTCTAGATAATCCTACTGAAAGCGAGATAGCTGGACTAGGAGGAGTGAGTCCGGGAAGGAGTGAGGGAGGGAGAGAGAATTTTTCCTCGCTCTCTCACTCTCTCACTCCCTCATACTCCCATATCCCAATGCCAGCTATTCAAGGTAATGTCAAATACGAGAATGTGACCTTCAGCTTTAGCAAGAGTCCCAATCCCCAATTGGTCAATATCAATCTAGATATTGGAGCAGGAACGTTTGTTGGAGTGGTGGGACAAAGTGGTGCTGGCAAAAGCACGCTCACCAAACTCATACCCCGCCTGTACGAACTCGATTCTGGTCGGATCAAAATTGACGGCTACGATATCAATAAGGTCGAACTTTACTCCTTACGCCGTCAA
Source organism: Scytonema hofmannii PCC 7110 (assembly GCF_000346485.2). NCBI lineage: Bacteria > Bacillati > Cyanobacteriota > Cyanophyceae > Nostocales > Scytonemataceae > Scytonema > Scytonema hofmannii. The sequence continues at coordinate 1,521,144 of NZ_KQ976354.1, read as the reverse complement.
ATTGGCATGGTGCTGCAAGATACTCTGTTATTTGATACTACAGTTCAGGAAAATATTGCCCTGACTATGCCTGATGCCACTCCAGAAGAGATTGTAGAAGCTGCCAAGATTGCTTGCGCTCACGACTTTATCATGAATTTACCCAATGGTTATGAAACCCGTGTTGGGGAGAGGGGTTCTGCCCTATCCGGTGGACAGAGACAACGGATTGCCATCGCTCGTACAGTACTGCAAAACCCACCACTATTGATTCTAGATGAAGCGACCAGTGCTTTGGATTACGACACCGAACGCCAAGTGTGTTTAAATCTAGCACAAGCATTCAAGGGAAGAACAGTATTTTTCATCACCCACCGTCTTGCGACTATCCGTAGTGCCGATGTCATTTTGATGATGAGCCAAGGTTCCGTTGTGGAACAGGGAACTCATGCAGAACTGATGGCGATGATGGGACGGTACTACTGTCTCTACCAACAGCAAGAAGCGGTGGGAGGAGTGAGGGAGTGAAGGAGGGAGGGAGGGAGGGAGTGAGGGAGAGTAAGAGTTATTTGTTGTTACTGGGAGGTATTATCCATTTATCTGAGTTGTGAATCATGGAAACTAACATAGCAAGAATTGAATTATAGGTTTTGTAAAGCTCGCGTCCAGCTTCTACATCCAAATATTTACATTGAACAGCAAACTCTATCCATGTTTGGGTTTCTGCTGCTTCAGCCGAACAGTCGCTTAACTTGGCTACAAACGCTGCTTCATACATACGCTTGCGCCAAGACTCTGCTAAGTTAGCACAGACAGATCTTGAAGAACGACGAATTTGGTCGGTCAAAGAGTATCTTTCTTCCACTGGAAACTTTTTAGACTCCTCAAATATTTTCATAGCAGCATCAAATGCTAGTTTATAAACCTCTAAATCTTTATGGTTTTTAATATGTTCTCTTCCCATGGATTATCTCAAAAGCAATAACAAACAATATATCAATATTGATTTCTAAATGACACATTATTTATAGATACAGGAAAAATTATGAATATCAGTAATGGAAAAGGAAATAATTCAAATGGAAATGGTAAACATTCAAGCCATAAAATTGCCACCGATACTTCCATCAAACAAAATCCAAACTCCCTCACTCCCTCACTCCCTCACTCTCTCCCTCCCTCACTCCTCAAGTTTGACCAACCCGTAATTCTTACTCAACCAAGAAAGTGGTCAAGAGCAATATTATGGAGTTTGATGGCAGTCACTGCGGGTGCTATCATTTGGGCAAACGTAGCCAAAATTGAAGAAGCGGTTTCAGCCACAGGTAAGTTGGAGCCAACAGGTACCGTCAAAGAAGTACAAGCCCCTGTAGGTGGGGTGGTAAAACAAATTCATATAGAGGACGGACAGCACGTAAAGAGTGGAGAACGTCTCCTGAGTCTTGACCCTACAACAGCTTTAGCACAACTTGCTTCTTTACAGAAAATACGTGTTTCTTTAGTTCAAGAAAACCAATTCTATCAATCCCAATTAAGAGGAGGGAGAAAGCGAGGGAAAGAGGGAGGGAGGGAAAAAAATCTCCTCACTCTCTCACTCCCTCACTCCCTCACTCCTTCACTCCCAAGAGAGATGCTCGACCTTACCAAAAGTCGAGCAACATTAATTGCTGACAACCAAGTGTATCGCGCTCAATTGGATAGTTTGAGATCTCCCAATAGGTTAACAGTAGAACAAAAAGAACGCCTGCAATCAAACCAAGCTGAATTGAATGCTCGTGTTGCTGCAGCAAAGTTAGAGATTGTCCAATTGCAGCATCAACGACAACAAGCTGAAATTAAACAAGCTTCCACTATTGATACCTTGGCAATGAACAAAGGCATTTTAAATAGTGTCACTCCATTGATGCAAGATGGAGTGATTTCTAAAATTCAATACTTCAAACAGCAACAGGAAGTGAGAAACGGTCAGTCTGAAATTGACCAACTCGTTCAGGAACGGGCGCGTTTAAATTCAGCTATTTTTCAAGCACAAGCCAAGCTACAAAACACAATTGCTCTCTCTCGTCAAGATTGGCTACAGCAGATTGCAGATAACAACAAACGCATTGCAGAAATTGATTCTCAGTTGACAAAAGCCATAGTTGAGAATCACAAAAAGATAGCAGAAATTGATTCTCAACTGAGTCAAACTCAGATGAATTTGAAATATCAAGAAATTAATTCCCCGGTAGCTGGTACAATTTTTGAACTCAAGGCACACACTCCAGGATTTGTTGTCACTTCTAGCGAACCAATTCTTAAGGTTGTTCCTGATGATGCACTCATCGCTAAGGTATATATCACCAACAAAGATATTGGTTTTGTCAAAGAGGGAATGACAGTGGATGTGCGAATCGACTCGTTCCCCTTTAGCGAATTTGGCGATATCAAAGGTCAGCTCATTTCGATTGGCTCTGATGCTTTGCCACCAGACCAAATTTATCCGTACTACAGATTTCCGGCTAAGGTACGATTGTCACAACAGTCGCTTTTGGCGAACGGACGCAAAATACAACTGCAATCGGGGATGTCGGTCAGTACCAATATTAAGATTAGGGAGCGCACGGTCATGAGCATTTTTACGGATATGTTTAGCTCCAGTGTGGAGAGCCTCAAGACCGTGCGGTAGCAGTGATTGTCAACAATGGTAAAGATTGCCATAACGATTTTGCTGATTGGCTAGAGCGATCGCCAATATATACCCCGACAATTTCTCGGCGTGTGCAATCAATTGCAAGCCAAATCCATTGTTTATTTATCTTAATGAGATTATACCAACTTCATTCTAACATCCTTATTCCCCTAGGCAGAAAGTGATACCTATGTCACTTTAGTTTAAATGGAATAGTATGAAAGTTTTGTAGAGAGCTATATTTATCGATCTGAAACTTCAAAGCTTGTGGTGCAAGAGGACGGGGGGATTCCTGAATAAATAGCTTGAACTGATGTTTAACTGCTCTAACCGCAAACCACAAGCTTTTGTTAGTCCATCAAAAATGAATTTATTGATTTGGGAGTTATCTGTTTCCACAAGCTTAAATAAAAGGTACTTCAATCGCTCTAAAGTCTTTCCGTTTTCTTCATCTTTTTTGCCGTTTAGGAACCATGTACCACTCTCAGGGCAATCTTGCAAAAGGTAGAAGCAATTAGTAAACAAGTTTCTTGTTTGGTCTTCTAATGCAAGAGATAGAGGATTGTCCAGATATTCTCTGCCGCTCTCTTTGCTGTCTTGTATGATATCTTCTGAAATTTTTTGAATGCCGTTTCTAAAAAACTTTAGGCAATAAAAAAAATTGTTACATCTTCCATTGTTGATAAGAGTGTAAACTTCTAAAGCTAATACATTTGCTTCTACCTGTTTCGCATCAACAAGGAATTTCATAATCAAACAATATTAATTATGTGCCAGTAAAAAAGTGGACAACCGCTTATGTACTTCTACCTTAGAATCGACAGATAATTCTATTTATCTATACTTATAAATGGTTTAAACCTATCTAAAGATATATAGTCCTGTTAAGATTTATTGTATATAATAACACACAAATAAAGAAGAAGTAGAAGACACGTTAGTACAGCAGCAGCGGCGAATAGTCGTAACAATTGATGATATCGATCAATTGGCTGCTGAAGATATCAAGCAATTATTTCGTATTTTTAAAGCAGTGTTTCTCGATTGGGTACAATATAGTCAGAAAAGTGGATTAAAAAGAAATTTACTTCTTGGCGATAAAAATACTACTACTAGATATATAAATATTCTATAACCCACGAAAGATTTAGATATCTTCAGCCCTTCCTAATATCAGGGAATATACTTTACTCCCCACCCTACAGTCATGGAAGCGTATGACGTTGTAATTATTGGCGCTGGTCATAATGGTTTAGTTTGTGCAGGCTACCTACTGAAAGCTGGTTACAGCGTCCTGTTATTGGAAGGGCGATCGCTACCTGGTGGCGGTTCTACAACTGAAGAACTTATGCCTGATGAAGCACCTGGTTTTAAATTTAGTCCTTGCGCGATTAACCATCTGTTTATTTTCTTAGGGCCAGTTATTCAAGAGTTACAACTACACAAGTACGGCTTGGAATATCTTAGCTGCGATCCAGTTGCCTTTTGCCCCCATCCAGATGGCAAGTATTTCTTAGCTCACAAATCGGTGGAAAAGACTTGTGCAGAAATTGCCCGTTATAGTCAGCGTGATGCTGAAAAATACGCTGAATATGCCGATTTTTGGCAACGCTTTATCACAGGGATTGCGCCTTTCTTCAATGCGCCACCCAAATCAATTGTTGATATTGCAGGCAATTACAATCTCAATAGTCTGCAAGACTTATTTTCCCTTCTAGGTGGCTCTAACACAACCCTTGATTTACTGCGTACTTTACTCAGCAGTGCCACAGATAATATTAACGAGTATTTCGATTCTGAGTTTCTCAAAGCACCTCTGGCTCGACTCTCAGCAGAACTGAGTTCCCCTCCCTCGCAAAAAGCTATGTCCTTTGGGGCGATGATGATGATGTTGCGTCATAATCCCGGTATGGCAAGACCACGTGGTGGTAGTGGCGGACTTGTCGAAGCTTTGGTGAAGATGGTAAAAGCTGAAGGTGGTACGATCCTCACCGACCAAAAGGTAGAAAAAGTATTGGTAGATGATGCTAAAGCTGTTGGTGTGCGAGTTGCTGGTGGTAAAGAATATCGTGCCAACAAAGGTGTAATTTCAAGTATTGATGCCAAGCGCTTATTCCTGCAATTAATGGATAGTAGCGATGTCGATAATAGCGATGGCAACTTGCGCGAAAGGTTAGACCGCCGCATCATCAACAACAATGAAACCATCCTCAAAATCGATTGTGCTTTATCTGAACCGTTGCACTTTGTCCACCACAATCACCAAGATAATTATCTGATGGGTTCTATTCTGATTGCTGATTCGGTGAATCATGTGGAACAAGCCCATAGTCTGATTACTCTGGGCAAAATTCCTGATGAAGACCCATCAATATATGTGGTGATGCCTACCGGACTTGACCCATCGATGGCACCAGAAGGCAAACACACATTATGGATAGAGTTTTTTGCCCCTTATCAAATTGTTGGTGCAGAGGGTACAGGGTTAAAGGGTACGGGTTGGACGGATGAACTGAAAAACAAAGTTGCAGACAAGGTGATTAATAAACTGGCGCAGTATTCGCCCAATCTGCAACATTCAATCATCGCCCGTCATGTAGAAAGTCCGGCTGAGTTGGGAGAACGGTTAGGGACTTACAAAGGTAATTATTACCACATCGATATGACCTTAGAACAGATGCTTTGCTTCCGTCCGTTGCCGGAATTAGCTAACTACAAAACACCAATTGGTAACTTGTATCTTACTGGTGCTGGAACTCATCCGGGTGGTTCAATTTCCGGTTTGCCGGGACGCAACTGTGCGCGTGTGTTTTTACATAATGAGCAACCCATCGCCCAGAAAATCAAGGAAGCAGGAGGTTCAATTAAATCTGCTTTCGCATCTGTCTTGAGGAGTGAATCAGACTAAGAGGCTGTTGTAATAAAAGTAAATAGCATTTGCTCCTAAGAAACACATCCCATCGCAGCTTTATTTGGTAGGAGCTTCACCCTTTAAATTGGCTAGAATTTCTCACGCGAATTTTCACGCTAGATATTCAAAAAACAGCGCGTTATCTAATTGTTTTATAAGTCTCAAGTAGCTCTCATTACTCTCGTCGAATAAGCAACATTGCCCTCAGAATAGAATTCTCTTGCTATACAAACAAAGTCCACCTACGTGGACTTAATATAGAAGTCCGCGCAGGCGGACTTGGTCTGTATAGGCGTGATTTCAATCACAAGCGTGTTTTTTCCAAATTGGGATGCTCCCTTGCCTTTGGTGCGCCCATACGAGACCAATACTATTCGGATAAGCGGAAATTAGAACCCCGATAACTTCTGCGAAACCGGGGTTCTGACACCTCAATTATTGTATCCCTTGCAGTATTGAGTCAGCATCTCCAATCCTCAATTCCAAATCCCTATTTTTCAGTATATTCACCAATGTCAAATTTATCTTTAATAGACGAACATTTTGTTTATTTTAAGTAATCATCGTGAACTGCGTACACCAGGAAAAATGAAAATGAGCATATGAATAAAATAGCGACTATTGTAACTAGACGATGGAAATTATTAATTGCTTTTAATCTGTTGGTTGTTTTCAGCACTGCTTTCGCGCTTGTGACTGCTAAGCCAGTCTGGGTTGCTGGCACACAACTCATTTTGCCAAAAACCAATAGTAAACTTGATGCAAGTTTGGGAACTCTTGGTTCTTTAAGGAATGGTGAAGTTGGTTTTTCCACTGAAGTCAATCCCCTGAATGTACAGGCATCTATCATCAATAGCGATAATTTGCTAGAGCGGGTGTTAGCAGCAGATCCTGAGAAAAAGAAATTTAAGAGTCTTACTCAGTACAAAAAATTGTTCACGGTAAAACCAGAGGAACAATCCACAATTTTATCGGTGACTGTAAATGCTTCTAGCCCAGAACTAGCATTACAGAGAGCAGTAGTGTTAACTGAAACTTATCAAAAACGTTTAAATGAACTGCGGCAAGCTAACAGTCAAGCACGCCAGGAATACAATAAGCAAGAACTAGAGCAAGTCAAATTAAAATTAACTTTTGCACAAAACAACTTAGCAAAATTTAAAAGGGCTAGTGGTATAGTCAACAACGAAGAACAAATTAAAGGTATTGTTACCACAATCAATAGTTTAATCAATGCTAGAGCGCAAGCCTTAGCTTCAGCAAAGGCTCATGAAAATCGCCTAAAAGTGCTTTCAACACGCTTAAATTTAACACCAGATCCAGCAATTCGCTCTCTAAGTTTGGGTGAAAACCAAGAATATCAGCTTGTACGTCAGCGTTTATCTGAGGTAGAAAATTCTTTACGTCAGAAACAATCCCTCTTTACTAATGAGCATCCAGAAATCAAAACCCTACTTGTACGGCGCAAACAATTACAACGTATTCTACAGCAATACGTTGCACAAACAGCAGATGGTAGAAGAGTAGACACTACAGTAGCACCTAATTATCCTCAAGGTCGCGCTGCTTTAATCCAACAACTTGTTCTGGCGGAAAGCGAAGCTAGTGCTCTTAAAGAACAAGCACGGCAATTTGATAGTCAAATTGCTCAACTGAAAGCCACCTTGAAATCTGTACCTGAAACTCAGGCAAAACTGTCAGAACTACAACGACAAGTAGACGTTGCTGCTGGTGTTTATAATGGTTTACTGGCTCAGATCCAGCAAAACAATATAGATGCCTTTGATGCATATCCAAATGTACAGGTTTTAGATGCACCCCAGGTCGATTCCAAGCCTATCAGTCCCAAAAAAATGTTAATGATAATTAATGCTGTTCTGGCATCGGTTGTCGGTAGTACTGCCTTGGTTTTATTTTTAGAAAGTCGCAATCCTTTGTTAAGTGCCAAAGATTTACAGGCTCGAAAGTTCGCCCTGATGCAAACTATTCCTCGAATCAAACATTCTGTTACAAAATTTGAACTGGCTAATCATGAAATAGAAGTTGAGTTTCAACGTCTTGCTTCTGCAATTAGCTTGCAGCCTCTCAATAATCGTCGGTTGTTAGTCACCAGCGCCATTATGGGAGAAGGTAAAACAACGGTTACTATAGGTTTGGCTTACGCACTAGTGGATTTGGGCTTTCGAGTTCTGCTTGTGGATGGAGATTTTCGCAGATCTGAACTCAGCCGCCGTTTGGGTTATATTCCAGGATCTACAGCAGGGCAAGTTGCAGTACAACCCAATTTAGATCTGCTTCCAAGCTTACCCAAGCAAGGCAGGATTATGGAAACGCTCAAACGGGGACACTTTGAGCAGGCATTAGCAACTTGTGAAGAGAGTGGGGATTACGATTATGTTATTGTTGACAGTGCTCCTGTAAGTTTAACAAGTGAAACTGCACTGATGGCAACTATTATTTCCAACGTGCTGTTTGTTATCCGTCCCAATAGCAGCTACAAAAACTCTGTCAATGACAGTTTTGCACAGCTGATCCAACATAATGTCCAAATTTTTGGTCTAGTGATTAATGGAGTGGAAAGTAAAACAACGCCCTATTCCCAACCCTCTCATGTTCCCATAGCGAACTCATAAATTTCTATGCAACGCAGAGATATTATCAAACTGACTGCAGCCAGCGCTGTCACTTTTGGAGTGTTGGATACGCTATGGAAATCTTCCACTGCTGCATCTAAAAAGACTGCTCAAGTGAGTATTGATTGGACAAATCAAATAGCAAAGTCTACTCCATTTACTTTTGGTTCTAATGACTATGAGATTTTGTCTCCCGAACGTGCAGCCGATCGCACCTTCCAAAATCACATTCAGCAACTTGGTATTAAGTTAATTCGCATTCACCACGCTCAATTGTGCGATCGCTGGACGGATGCTGCAACCAAAACTTGGAATGTGGCTAAAATCAAAGCGGGATATGATGCTTCCTATCCTCACAAACCCACTATTATCCAAAATCTTCCTGGTTGGCCAAAGTGGATGGTTCAGAGCAAAGACGGTTTGTTGGATAAGTCCGAGTATGACAACTATGCTACTTTATGTGCTCAACTTGTAGAAATTCTCAACCGTCGTCTCCAAAAAAAAGTTATTTACTGGGAACCGTTGAACGAAAAAGAAGTTTCTTACGATAAAGCTTGGAAGTTAGATGAACTGTGGATAATTTACAATAAAGTCGCAAAAGCCATGAAGGCTGTTGACCCTCAAATTAAAATAGGGGGACCAGCACTGACATGGGACAATCCAAAAAGATTGGAAGCTTTTCTCAGAGCCTGTAAACCGAATGTAGATTTTATCTCTTGGCATCGTTATGGTAGCAAAGACGCAAAACAACCCACTGATGGGATTATGTCTTACACGCCTAATTATGCACGTCAAGTCAAGGATTTTCGAGCGATCGCCAAGAAATACATACCAGAACGCCCAGTCCCTCTGTTGCTAGGGGAATACAATATTAACTATTTGTGGACATCCGGTGAAACAAGACAGCACAACCATATTGGGGCTGTTTGGTTTGCTTCAGTTATGAAACACCTAGCTGATGCAGGCGTTGATATGGCAACTTCCTGGCATCTCAAGGATGGAATTTACGGTATGATTGACCCAAAAAATCAACTACGACCTCCAGCAACTATATTTGCTTGGGCAAATAAATACTTAATAGGAGCGGTCATGCATACAACCAGCGACCACCCTTTTGTAGAAGCATTGGCAGTACAAAAACAAGATGGCAAACGCAGTTTATTACTGATTAACAAATCTTATCAATCTGTCAGGTTGAGCTTGCAATCCAAGCGATCGCTGACTCAGTCCAAAAATCTACAAATACTGTCTTTAAATGCTAATGGAGTCACTACAAAATCTGTGAATTCAGCCGTTTTGAAACAACCACTCCTGTTAAGTTCATACTCCGTTACACTGCTCCTCAATAATACTTAATCAAAACAGATAAAGGTAGATGCTGCCCAGATAAGACCACTTCAGACTAACTTTGAGGTAGCGTGGTTTTATGTGCTTGACCCATTAGACCACACCTTATTTATAACCGAGATTAGAGTAAAAAAACTCTAACTCAAGAGTGATAAATTGGCTAAAAAATATTACAAAATCTATAGCATAATCAATCCCAGACGGACACCAACAGTTACAGCTTCTGTACGGGTAGAGACATCTAACTTCTGGAAAATAGAAGAGACATGAAATTTCACAGTATGCTCGGAAATTTGCAATTGTTTGGCGATCGCTTTATTACCCACTCCCGCACTGAGCATTTCTAAAACCTCAATTTCTCTTGGTGTTAATGTTTGTACGGGAGTTGCCACAACTTTTTCTCGCCCACTCGCACCTTTCAGCGCAAGTACAGACTCCATAGCATCCAAGTGCAGCACCACCAGCCCAAAAGCAACAGCCTCAACAGCAGCCATAATTTCTGATTCCGTGCTGGTTTGAGGTAATATGCCCCTCACACCCCCACGCAACCCAGCTTCAAGAGCGATGCTATCAAGTTCGTCCGCAAGAACGAGAAATACGAAGGGATCTTGCTGTTGTTGTAAAGAAAGCAGTTTTTCCCAGCTTGATTGTTGAAAATTACTTCCCAAATCCACGAGTACAACATCGGGTTGTAGTTGCTCAATTTCTCCCCCTAGATTATCCAAGTTTGATGCAGTACCCACAACTATCAGTTTGGAATGAGTTGCGAGCACGGCTGATAATCCCGCTCGTACCACAGGGGAAGCAGCAACTACCAGCACCCGAATCATATTGCCTCCACAACGGGATAGCGATCGCGCAAAAAGTTCTCTACTGTAAGGCTGGGGATCGCTATAGCCAAACCGTAAGCAATCATGGTGTTAATCCCAATCACTCGTCCGCGACAATCAGCAAGCGGTCCTCCAGAGTTACCAGGAAAGAGCTGAATATCAGCCATAACTACATGCTGTTTGCTGGTATGGATAATACCACTGGTCACAGCGCCACTATCACCAAAAGGATTACCGACTGCTAACACCAACTCCCCAACTCGTAAAGCATCGGAATTGCCAATAGTTGCTACAGGTAAATCGGTTCTGGCAATTTTGAGAACAGCTAAATCCTTTGTGGGATCGATACTGATGCGTACAGCCTCATACACTCGCCCATCCCACAGTTCTACTACTGCTCTATGATGAGTGGCAACATGAGCGTTAGTAATAATTACACCATCAGATCGCCAAATAACACCGGAACCACTTCCAAAAGAACTACTGCGAACTTTTACAGTACTTTGACGCAGTTGTTGTGCGATCGTTACAAACTCTGCTGTTATATCTTGAAACATTTTGTTAGTTACTGGTCACTGGTCACTGGTCACTGGTCACTGATTTTTCAGCAACGACTATTTCTAACTCAACTAACGCCCCACCCCTGATAATTTGTAGCTTGACAGTTTTCCCAACGCGATCGCCACTATTCAGAAGCGCTAATATATCACCCGTGTCGTTGACAACAGAATTATCGAAAGTAATTATTACATCACCAATCAGTACACCTGCATTGTCAGCAGGTCCATTTGGCTCTACGTTAACAACGATCGTGCCACTTGCTGTAGTTAAATTAAGTGCTGTTTTCAAATTATTTGGCAAACGAACGGCTTGCATACCCAAACCAAGATAGCCGCGTGTCATTCGTCCCTTCGCTAACAGTTGGTTAACGACTCGATTAACTGTAGAAGCAGGAATAGTCAAAGCTGTACCCCGTCTTCCTGATGTGTTCATCCCAACTACATAACCAGCAGCATCTACGAGTGGTCCACCAGCAAAACCACGATACAGTGTAATATCTGGACGGATAAATTGGTCAATATTTCCACCGCTCATACTCCGCCAAGCACCACTGACAACGCTCACAGTACCTAATGCTGCACGGATATCACCTTCGTTACTTCTTGCTAATCCCAGTACAAGATGACCAACTTTGAGAGTTGTCGCATCACCAATCTTTGCTACGGGAATTTCTGTTTGTTGTAACTTAAAAACAGCGACATCGGTACTGGGATCGTGTCCTACAAGATTAATTGGTACGGTTTGTCCGTTTGATAGGGTGGTTGTAATTTCTTCGTAGCGGTGAAGTGCTTCGTCTGAGGTAATAATAATACCGCTATGCCAGTGAATTCCGCTTGAGGAACTACGGGAACCAGAGTTAATGGCAACAACGGCTCCTCCAACTTGCTCGACTGTTTCTGCTATGTTGTTGGAAAGGGCTAGTAGGGTGTTGGATATATCTGATGAGGGCATTTTGTTTTTGTAAGGAGTGATTGATTTGGAATTTTGAACCGCAGATGAACGCGGATGGACGCGGATAATTTTTTCTTTTATCTGCGTGCATCCGCGTTCGTCTGCGGTTGCTATAAATTAATGGTGACGTTTTGTGGCTCTAGTTGACATCGGAAAAATGAGGAGATGAGTACCTAGAAAAATGGCTAGTATCTGATTCGATTAAAAAAGGGTTATTAAGACTTATGAACTCTGCGAGCAGTTATCTCTTGGCATTGGCAAAACACAACGTACAAGTTTACGTTGCATATGCCGCTTTTAGATACATCGCAAGTACGACAAAAGCTTGGCTGGCGACATCAAGCGTGGAAACTAATGGAAATACCGATTCCGCTCCAAGAGGATATTTGAGAAGTATGAATATTAATGTAGGCTCGATCTCAACGAAGGTTAGAACTTTGTCGTCCGCCTAGTCGTTCCGACTGAGCAGGCGGTAGCACGTCAACTGAAATCGTTGCATATGGTCCCAACTTCTGACCAATAATTAAGAACCGAATAAAATCTCCCAATCCCTCAATTAACCGTGAATTCCGTAGCTCTCCACAGTCCACAGGAGTGAAGCCAATTTCAAGAGCAAGTTGCATCACCGTTTTTCGAGCGTTTTCGTTATTTGATGCAACAAAAACAGAGACTTTATAATCCTTCAAAGGCGTCGGTGCTAGCTCAAAAATCTCCTGAGCAAAAGTGTTAAACGCTTTGACTACATGAGCGTTAGGTACTTCTGCAGCCAATTTTTCTGCTAGGGATTGCTCAATAGGCTGGTAGGTAAATCCTTCTGGAATCTCAAAATTGTTGCAATCAATTAGGATTTTGCCATTGAAAATCTCAATTGAGGAGATGACTTCTACTGGATTTATTCCTCTAATAGTATAAAGTAACACATTCCCAAAGGCAGCAGCTTCGTCGTTCGTTCCACCCTGCGTATTGTGTCCCACCAACTCAGCAACAGCTTTACCCTTTTCTGTAGTTCGAGCACCGAAGAAGACTTGATGTCCCTGCTCTGCCCAAAGGATACCAAGAGAGCGCCCCATATTGCCACTACCGAGAATACCAATTTTCATTGTACTTGTTTGCTCAAGCTGGGTTTGCGTATGCACTTAAACTTATCACAGATGCTTTAAGGCTGTCTTTGACATTCTTAGTAAAAATGTTACGATCTTGCAATAACTTTGCTTCTCATACCAATCAAGTGTCGGTACTTATTGGGAGCCAATCCTGTCCAACGTCGGAAAGCATGATTAAAAGCGCTTAACTCTGAGTATCCTAATAGCAAAGCTACCTCAGTCAATGATAATTCAGGTTCTTTAAGATACATCAGCGATAGTTGATATCGGGTTTTATCTACCAATTGCTTATATGTGGTGTTGCGATCGCGTAAATACCTTTGTAAAGTACGACTGCTTAGTCCCAAACTAAAGGCTAGATCTCCTAATGTCGGACATTCTTGCGGCAATGAACGAGCAATTGCCCGACTCACCAAAGTTACCAGTTCATTATCTATTTTTTTCTCAACGAAGAACTGATGCAAACGACTTTCTAAAATAGGTAAGAGACTCAAATCAGCAAAAGGAACTTTTTGTTTGAGAAGTTCGCATTCTATTGCAATAGCATTAACAGGTTGGTTAAAAAGTACGGGTGCATTTAGCACTTGTTCATATTCTGAAGTATTTTTAGAAGAATTATGCTCTAACCACACTCTTTTGGGGTACCAGTGTTGACGAGTGAGAGTACGAATGCTGTTAACAGCAAATGCGATCGCTGTTTCGGCATCTTGTTTGCGAACTTGAATTCCTGCATCTGTCACTTGATAAGATAACCATGCTGTATTTCCATCAAGTGTCAGAGCAACTTCAGTACCTTGTTGCCATACACCAAAATATTGAACCAAGCTATTTAGGGCAGAACCAACAGTGGCAGAGTTTAGTAGAACATAGCCCAGTATGCCAAAGTTAGACACGTGATGCGTAAAGCCATAATGCAACCCAAAAAAATCGTCTTTATTGAGAACAGCGAGCTTCTCTAATAATTGAATGTGCTGGGGTAATGAAAAATCTTTAGTTTGATTGGCAAAATCTTCAATTGTTAGCCCAGCCATTTTAAGAATGACTTGTCGGTCAATACCCAGTTGAACAGCTTTCTGAATGGCATTTACAACAAATTCCATTGCTATCATGGGAGGCATTGTCATAGAAGCCTTTACTCCAAACTTACGCAAACGCATAAGACGTCACAATCACTTTTTGAGAATTGCATTTCTAGCCATATTGGCATCTTATATCAAATTCTGTGTCCTGTAATATCAAGACAAATAAGAAATCAACATTTTACTGTAGATATTGGTAAAGCTGACAAGAGTTAATGTCGTTTTGTAATAATATGAACACCAGCATGATTCCAATCTCAACTTTTTTTATTGGACTTAACGGTCTCATAGCCTTTGCTCTGTCCTATATTGTAGTGATGGAACGGACAAGAACTAGGATTTGGCACGGTGAGTCAAAAGAGGATGTTTTGATGCAACCCGATCCGCTAGCGCATCCAACAGCATGGGTTGCGACAGTCGAAAAAATCAGCCAAGGGTTGTCCGTTAACAAAACCATGGATGAATCTATTTTACAACGCAAAGTTCGCGCTCATGGAAATTTTACAGAGTACGTACCTATTGGCTTGCTGTTCATTATTGCGCTGGAATTAATGCACTCCGTGGTTTGGCTGGTATGGCTTCTTGGAGGAACGCTCACATTAGCTCGAGTTTTCTACGCCTACGGTGTCATTACCAAATACGGTCCTTCTGTTGGACGTGCGATCGGTTTTTTCTCAACTGGCGTTGTCTATATAGTTGGTAGCTTAGCTTGTCTTTACTATGGTTTAAAAGGAATTGTGTAATCTTTAATAGTGACAGAATCAAATTCTGCTGTTTTTGAAAAAAATCACAAAAACAGAAGAGCGCAGCGATAGGAACCGTTCTACGGGGATGGACTGTTCTCTGGGAAGAGCTTGGACGCGGTGGGAAAAATTGCTACCATAAAAAGAGTCTTTCATGGAGTTTTTCTATGGCAACGGTAGAAAAAATTAGCGTGGCGTTGCCGCCTGAGATGGTCGCTGTGGTTCGGGCGGCGGTTGAGAGCGGAGAGTATTCGAGTGCAAGCGAGGTCATTCGTGAGGCCCTCCGAGCCTGGAAGCTCAAGCGTAAGGTAGAGGCACTTGAGCTTGATGAGCTTCGCCGTCTCGTTCAGGAGGGCATTTCGAGCGGGCCGAGCATAGACGCCGATCTGGTGTTCTCTCGCTTGAGAGCAAAATATGCTGCGATGCCGAATCAAGAAGAGGTGTGATGCAGCTTTCCTTTTCACCTCAAGCAGCACTCGACCTTGAAGAGATAGGGGATTACATCGCACGCGATAACCCCGAGAGAGCACTTTCGTTCTTGGCGGAGATCGAAGCGCACTGTTATCGGATCGCGCAGATGCCGAACGCTTTTCCAAGACGGGAAGACCTTGCCCCAGGGCTTCAAATGACCGTTCATAGAAACTACCTCATTCTCTTTCGTGTGCAGGAACGCACCGTTCGCATCGAACGCATCGTTCACGGTGCGCGGAGGCTCGGAGATTTGGTCTAAAGGGTCACTTTGATGTTAAGTTCAGAATACCATCTTTGTATTCAGCAGTCATATTGGTATTTTGAACGCGAGATGCCAAAGGAATCACACGGTGGAATTTACCATAGTGAAATTCAGTCACGGTACGACCTTTGTCTTCTGTCTTGGTTTCTGACTTGCGATCGCTTAGCTTGAGTTCTAAGCTTTCTGGTTGGATGGATACCTCATAACTGGAGTTTAGACTAACTCATGACAAAATGACTCAGCAGTACTGAGTTAACAAGCTACACACCGTCCCAGCCTTTCAGGCTGGGACGACCTCCACGCGCCAACTAGTACACCAACTAACTATTGAAGGTTGGGCATTTTTTTATTTGGATCTCCCTGAGGCGAACGGGCAGGAGTATTTGAGTTTAGACTAGGCAAGGAGTACGATCGCTATCTTGGGGGTGAAAGTTATTTTTCCGAGCAAGAGCCGCTTTGAAAGTTGAAAATTAAGGTATTTGAGTGAATCTTTTGACAATTGCCTGAACCTGACTAATTACTTCAGTTTTATCTACTGTCAAAATTTGACGCTCACGCATAATAATTTTGCCATCAACAATCACAGTATTCACGTCCCTTGAGTGCATACTGTAGACCAAGTTGGCGGGAATATTGTGGTTTGGCTGATGATGCACACCAGTGAGGTCAATCAAAATCAAGTCTGCCAAATATCCGGGTGCAAGTATTCCTATTTGCTCCCCCATTCCAAAAACACGAGCGCTTTCACGTGTGGCAATGTAAAGGGCTTCTGGAACAGGTAAAACCTGGGGAATCCCCTGGCGAGATTTTTGGCTCAAAGCCAGTAAGCGCAATAATTCCCAAATATCTAAGGTATTATTACTGGCGGCTCCGTCTGTAGCTAAACCCACGTTGATACGTGCAAGGCGAAATTCTGTTATGGGTGGTATGTCCATTGCCAGCTTGAAATAAGTTTTAGGTGCATGGGCAATGCCAACCGGATATTTTGACAAAATCTCAATGTCACTGGGTAGCGCACCACAAGCATGGGCTAAAATGCTTAAATAAAATACTAGTACAACGCGACATAAATAATCCATCAGTAGAGATGTTACATATAACGCCTCTACAGGTATCCAAAACTGTCGAAAAACTTTCGTCGTGTAGTACTAGTCCTATATATAACTGTCCGTCCCAAACGTTCATCAATCAGTAGTTGGGTTGCCTGCAACTCAATGGCCAACACAATGGCATTTGCCTCACCTGGATCAAGCCTACGTTCACGTTCTAATATCGTCACCTGGGCTCGATCGCTCACCGAGCGAACCTTCAACCAATCAACCGTCATCACAGTCTGGGTTACAGGGTGATTTTTACCATTTGCAAGGAGTTCAAGATAAACCACATCTGGAATCACAATTGCTCCAAATAGTTGAGGGAGCAAATCAACATGACCAACCACAATCAAATTAGCGATCGGTGAAGTATCACTAACGATAATCACAACAACCCCAATTCCTGCAAATTCTTCACATCCTCATGTAGTTCATCCACATCATAGTGAATACAAAGATTCTTCTTTGCCAGAAGAGCCTGAAATTCTAGTTGGGTCATCCCCAAAAAATGACTGGCACTACCCAGCGTAATTTTCTCACCCTGAAACAGCAACAGCACTAATTCCTGTAAAAGTTCTGATTCGGGAAGTCCAGAAGCCTGAACCAGTTCATTAGAAATGATGAGACTCATGGGAAAAAGCAAGAGAGTTGTGACTCTAGTAGTATATCTGTTACTGAGGTATGGTGGCAATTGCACCGATCAATTTAAAGTCTTGGTAGGGGCGCAAGGCCTTGCGCCCCTACGTCTTTTCCACCAGATGTCTATTTTATTAGAGAAATACAAAAAATCAATTATTCCATCTTGTGGGATGGGCGTCAAAGCCCGTCCTTATCTAAAAGGATTTATAAAATCGGATTTTTTATAATTTACAAATCTGTTAGCAGTCTGGCTTTTCTTAACAGAAACTGGAGCACTGTTTCTGAAGAAGAAATAAGATCGGCTCTGGCTTCCATACCTGATTGAATGATACATTTGCGATCGCCTAGCTTGAGTTCTAAGCTTTCTGGTTGGATGGATACCTCATAAACGGCACTTGTTTCAGTTATGGTGTTGTTAGACGTGACTGAATCTGGAGAAATAGAACTCACTTGAGCTTTGAGAGTTCCATAATCGGTATAAGGACAACCAAAAACTCGCACTTGCACCATTTGACCCTTTTTCACTTTGCGAATATGAGAAGAAGATACCAGTGCTTTGATGACTAATGGAGAATCTAATGGTGCTATTTCAGCGACCACATCACCAAGGCGTAAAACTTGTGAGGTATTACGCAGTTTAAGCTGTTGAATTACACCAGATGCAGTAGCCCGAAGAACCGTAGCTTTAATATCATCTTCCACTTGTTGAAGTTCTTCTTTCTCGCGGTTTAACTGTTTTTGAGTTTCTACTCTTTGTTGGATCAGTTGTTCGCGCTCTTGATTTAATTTAGCTTGGGTCACTTTAACTGCGGCGGTTTCTTCCGCAATTTTCGCTTTAGAGATGGTGAGATGTGCATCATTGGAGTCGAGACTTGCAAATGCTGCTTCCAGTCTTGCTTCTGCTGCTTTTACTACCTGTTGTTGCTGCTTAATAGCTTCTTGATGTTCTTCAAAACTGGCTGTTTGTAATATAAAGAGTTGTTCTTGCTGTTGTACAGCAAGTTGTGCTTCTTGAAATTGATCTACAGAAATTGAGCCAGTTTTTGCTAAAGGTTGATATCTATCTCGCCGTGCTTTGGCTGCTTTTAACAAAATCTCACTGGACTTTAAATTAGCTTGGGCTGATTTCAAAGCCAGCTGAGTTTTACGTAATTCTACTTGGGTTTGTTTTAAATTGGCTTGGGCTTCTTGTAATTGAGCGGATGCGATCGCTTTCTTTTGTTGGGCATCATATTGGCTGCGGTTGAATTCGGCTTGAGTTATGGCAATGGCGCGGTGAGTCCGTTTGCCTTCTGCTGCTCTCTGCCCATCTAATGCTTGAATTTGAGCATTCAGTTGAGTCAGTTGTAGTGTAGCTTGCTCAATATTGGTTAGCAGTTGGTTTTTTTTAGTTTGCAAACGGTCATCGTTCATTGTGGCAATGATATCACCTTTTTTGATAACCTGATTTGCTTGTACTGCAATACTTTTAATCGTGCCTTCTGTTGCAGCTTGCACTAAACGCAATTCCCCATTAGGACGAATAATAGCCGGAGTTTTAATTGTAACTTGATATTTTACTAGACTCGCAAGTATCACCGTAACACCAAAGATCGCAAGGAGAACAATGCCACCAATAGAGCACCAGCGGCTAATAGGAGGCAAAAATTCCTCTGGCGTGGCAGAGTGGAGAAAGTCTGGATTCGGCAAACCTCTGTTTTTGGTATCGGATGGTGAATCTGCATCAAGCATTGAGGGTTGGTTGTATGAAGAATCTAGCTCTGCCATTGTAGTGGATTTTTCTTAAAAACGTGTTCTAAATTAAACTTTTGATTAAGTGTTTTTTTGGAGCTTGTTGAACAGAGATTCTTGAATTAGAATTTACACAGACGATGACATAAGCAAATATGCTTCATGAAGAGAATGAAGTTATAAGACTTATAAATTCGCATTTTTTGACTTTTTGTTTATCCTCATATAAGGACTCAAATATGTTCTTTAAAAAACACAAGCGGCATAACCAGGAAGAATTATGCATGCAAAAAAACAAGTTGTTGAATGTTCTAACAACTCAGGAGCAAGAACTAGAACTCACTGAAGAACTAACCGATGCTCAGAGTTCAAATATAGTTGGTGGCAATAGTGACAAACGTGCAAGGCGTGGTTCATCTGCATCCGGTTCTTATGCTCGTTAACGCTTTCTAGTGGATGTATCATTTACGGTACAGTCGCGGCATAAAAAACTTTGATTAGATGAAGCGCTGCTTTGAGCAACAAAAGCTAAAAGTGGGAATACTAATCAAGTTGAAAACACTATGCCTTGACTAACCGCAACTACTAAATGAGATACCAAATAGTCTTGCAACACGGTGAAGAAGATTGTGGTGCTGCTTGCATTGCCACAATTGCCAAACATTACGGGCGCACCTTTGCAATAAGCCGCATTCGGGAAGTTGTTGGTACCGGACAACTAGGTACGACGCTTGTGGGTTTAAGACGTGGCGCAGAAAGCCTTGGTTTTAATGCCCGACAAGTCAGAGCAGCGCCTCAATTGATTGATAAACTCAGTGAAGTCCCTTTACCTGCGATCGTCCACTGGAAAGGTTATCACTGGGTTGTTTTGTATGGGCAAAAGAAAAAAAAATATATTATTGCTGACCCAGGCGTAGGGATTCGCTACATTAGTCATGATGAATTAACAACAGCTTGGGCAAATCGCATCATGCTGTTACTCGTACCGGATGAAATCCGCTTTTATCAACAAGAGTCAGATAAAATTGATGGCTTCAAGAGATTATTAACACGAATTTTGCCCTATCGCAATATTTTGACTGAGGCAATTGTCATTAACTTAGTGATTGGGCTTCTTGCCCTTGCAAATCCTTTTCTCATTCAAATCCTGACTGATGATGTATTAGTACAGAATGATACGCATCTTCTAACGAGTGTGGCTATTAGTGCCGCAGTCATGAATATCTTTAGTAGTACCTTAAAGCTGGTACAAACTAACCTAATTGCCCAATTTGCCCAACGTTTGGAATTAGGATTGATCTTGGATTTTGGCAGACAAATTTTGCGCCTTCCCCTAACTTACTATGAAACCCGTCGGAGTGGCGAAATTGTTAGTCGGCTTAGAGATATTGAAGAAATTAATCAGTTAGCTTCTCAAGTTATTCTCCACCTTCCCAGTCAACTGTTTGTTGCGTTGATATCCTTGGGCTTTATGTATTTTTATAGTTCAAAATTATTTTTTTTAGCTATAGCAATTGCTCTGTTAATGACTTCAACGACATTAATTCATTTACCAAAGTTACAACGTCAAATTCGTGACATAATTGTTACAAAATCAGAAAATCAAGGGGTATTAATAGAAAGTTTTAAAGGCGTACTTACCCTCAAAACTGCCAATGCAGCACCTCAGGCTTGGGAAGAAATCCAATACCGTTTTGGTAGTCTCGCTAATCTTAATTTTAGGACAATTCAAATTGCAATTACTAATAATGTGTTTTCTAATTTAATTTCTGGAGTAGGTAGTATCGCTATACTTTGGGTGGGTAGCAATTTAGCGATCGCGCAGGAATTAAGCATTGGTCAGCTTTTGGCATTTAACAGCATGAGTATTAACGTGACAATATTAATCGATACCTTGATTGATATTATAGAAGAATTCACTCGCGTACAAACAGCTGCTCAACGCATTACAGAAGTTATAGACACGACTCCTGAAGACCAAAACGAACAACGCAAGCCTTGGGCAGACATTCCTAGCGATACAGAAATTATCTGTACGAAAATACATTTTCATCATATTGGGAGAGTCGAATTATTAGAAAATTTTTCCTTAACAATTCCTGGAGGTAAAGTTACTACATTAATTGGAAGATCGGGCTGTGGCAAAAGCACATTAGCTAAACTCATTGCTGGGTTATATCCTCTCAAATCTGGTAATATTTGCTATGGAATTTACAACCAGAAAGATTTATCTTTAGAATGCAGGCGACAGCAAGTGATATTAGTTCCCCAAGAAACTCATTTCTGGAGCCGTTCTATCCTAGATAATTTTCGGTTCAGCTACCCCAATGCATCTTTTGAACAAGTCGTTAAAGCTTGCCAAATTGCTGGAGCCGACGAATTTATTAAAGAACTACCAGATAACTATCAAACTATATTAGGAGAATTTGGTGTTAATCTCTCCGGAGGGCAAAAGCAGAGATTAGCCATAGCTAGAGCGCTTGTTGCCAACCCATCCGTACTTATTTTAGATGAATCAACGAGTGCGCTAGATCCCATATTAGAAGCAGAAGTTTTAGATAAAATTTTATACGATCGACAAGGTAAGACGACAATTCTTATCAGCCACCGCCCCAGAGTTATTGGGCGAGCAGATTTTATAGTACTCTTAGAGAAAGGGCAAGTCAAAATACAAGGCAGTCCCGAAGAATTGCATTCTCAACCAGGACAGCATTTAGAATTTTTAACACCTTAAGTTGGGAACTTGAAAACCGCAACTGTCAAATGCTCCCAAATAGCAGGGTATGCACCACCCCAAAGACCATCTAAGATGCAGCAGGCTCATTCAACAAGCCCGACATCTCCAAAACCCGTTGCGACCAAGAGTTAGCTTCAACAGCCACTTGATTAAGAACAATGTTAAACAATGAAAATCTTTAATTTCTCTTGTACTACAATATAACCAACTTTAACAGCAAATATATTGACAACACATAAAAATAGTTTACTGACAATTAACTAAGTTTAGAAAAAACAGAATCGTTTGTGAAGATGTTACACAAACGACTTTATATAAATGAGTAAAATGCACCTTATTTTTGAATTGGAAATAAATCAATAAATAAGTACGTTTGTATTGCTACGACTATTTCAACTCCCAGAAACAACATTGCGGTATTACTCAAGAAAGGGGAATTGAACGACTTGGGTTTCCCTACATCCACAATGATGAAATAATTTGATTACGGTTTCACTTTCTCTAGAGCAGCCTCAGCGTCGATCAAACCACTACCAAAATAATACTGCTCTGGCGACACAGGTTTTGTTTTAATAAACACACCAGAAGGACGGACAAAGGGAAAATCGGCAGCTGCACCAAACCCAGTCTCTGCTTGTAAGCGGTAACGATTAATATCTGCCTTACTCAGCGTTAACCCGCTGTAACCTGCAGTGGATTTAAGAATTTTGACAAAACTATCTCGATTTAATCGCCGTTGTGGGTCTTTTCCTTTCATCAGAGCTACTACACCTGATACAATCGGAGCTGAGAAGGAGGTTCCCTGAACTTGTACGTATTTGCCCATCGGGTCTAATGCCACACCCCATGCATAATCAGGCAGATTAATTCCTTTCCAAAAACCTTCTAGGAAAGTGCCTCCAGTAGTGAGAATTCCACCACTAGGAGAAGTTGCTAACTCTCCACCAGGGGCGACAACTTCCAATCCACCACCGTAGCTACTGTACATGGTGCGATTGCCCATAATATTTGTTGCCCCTACTGACACAACACCAGGTATTGCTGCTGGGAAACTAACACCATCTAAGTTGTTGTTACCCGCAGAAGCGATAATGACTATTTTGGGATTATTATCCAGTACATCAAAAATTTGCTCGGTTAATCCTTCATCTGGAAGCAAACCACCCAAACTCATATTAATCACATCTGCACCGCGTGCATTGGAATAACCTATTGCTTCAATTAACGATGCAGAATCGATCTCAATACTGCTCGGTTAAGGGAAAGTGAAGCCTAAAATTCCGAAGAAACTGTTCTCGTTTTATTTACGAGAACAAAAATGAGAGAAATTTGTATAAATGAACCCACAAGAGATGAGCAAGTATCTCTCAAGAATGTTTATATTTAATTGAAAAAATCTCTAAACCTTGTCCCTTTTAATTTTCTATCTAGTTCAACTATCTTCTACTACTAGATGATGTCAACTAGCGGTTGTAAAAATTGTAAAAGATAGTTGTTGCCGGGGAGTATAATTATTTCTATGACATCGTTTTTTAGTTTTAAATTTAGAACGAGTTTTCTTGATTACCCTCGGATTAGTTCTGCCTGAGGTTGGTGGTATTTGTAAGTCTAAGATTTCCCAGATTAACCAGCTAAAATATATATTCATATTCTCAAGAGAATGATTAACTTGCTGTTGAAACTGAGGAATAGCACGTCTGACAACTCTTAGAGAACTGGTAAAACTTAAACTTAGGGGAGATATTCCCTTGATTGCTGCACTTTGAAACATTAAATAACGTATACAATAGTGTCCTAGTAACCAACCATAAATTTCTTGGATAACTTCACGAGGATTCTTCGAGCGGATAGGAATTTTACGACCGTTCAGATGGACTTTTAACTCATCCAAGGTGTTCTCAGCTTCCCACCGTTGATGGTATTCTTGGGCTAAGAGCAATGCAGGAAAAGTTGAAATATCCATCAAATCAGTTACTAAACGATACACCTTTTCTACACCCTCAACTTCAATAATATATTCAATGACACGAACAGGTATTTTCGTCGCTCCCTTCTTTCTTGACTTTCCATCAGGAGCAAGCCAACTTAGATAGGAACCATCAGGAAAAGCTTTAACAAACTCAAATTTTACATGAGATGGCACGCGACCAAGAATATGACATTTTTGTTTGATTGCAGCATGAATCATTTTAAATGAGTGCAGTCCTCTGTCCCACATTAACAACATACTCTCCTCAACACTTCTTAATAGCTTTAAAGCTCCTTTTCTCTCTCCAATTCGATATGGACAACAAAATATGTCGATAATTAAATGAGTTCCTGCTTCGACTAAAAAAGTTAACCTAGCTTTGGGAAAAGCCGGATTTGTACCAGGACGAGAACCAGGGTAACCAAATACTTTAGCATTAGTTTCTGTATCAGGAACATCAAAAACTGTGCCATCCAAAGCCATTATTCTCAGTCCACCCAAAAAAGCACCTGGTGTTTTAATTGTTGCTAAAGGTTTTGCAACAATTTCAAATAAACGAGTCATAACAGCAGCACCAATTCGTTGTCTAGCTTCACTTATTGATGAAGATGTTGGTATCTTAAAACGTCTCTTAAAGGGGATTTGCAAAGAATTAAAACCCTGAATGAGATTTTTCAATACATCCACGATTGAATCGGAGGACCAAAAACTCATGGCGATTACTAGAGAGATTACTACGTGTGTAGGAAGTATTCTTTGACGCCGTGCGGTACTACTCGTTGTTGTAATCGCTGCCATAATCGACTCGGTAGGGATGATCTGGTTAAGAGCCAGCAGTAATTGTGCCCGATTTAGGATTTGATTGTTGAATTCAAAGTTAACTAGCATCATTAGCACTCAGTTTTGAAGTGAAATTTCGTATAAGATAATATTGATTAAAACACTTTTTGTTCTCGTAATCTATTCGAGAACTCTATCTTTCCCCAATTCCAATTGATGCCTACGAAAACTGACGATATTATTGCCAGAGCCGAACTCTTACAGCAAGCGATCGCTACTCTACAACTACAAATTCAACAAATTCAAGCTTCAGGAGAAGTTGCACCCGAAGGTTGTTGTGTCCTGCGCTACCAGGCACGCGGTCAAAAAGGAACTTACTGGTACTATAAGTTGCACGCTCAAATGCCGATTTTCCCTACGCAAACTCCTAATAAATTAAGTAAATATAAGCATTTGGGGAAAGCTGGAAGCCCCGCTCATATTGATGCTGTTATGCAAGTTACACGAAGAATGCAAATCGACACCTTAAAAAATACGATTCATTCTCTCAGACAAAACTGGATAGATTTGTACGAAAGTCTCAAAGACAAAAAATAACCTTGCCCATCCGCTTTCAGTTATCGTTTTTAATACGCGAACACATTTGACACTGTTTTACCCTTTATTTCCCTTAACCGAGCAGTATTGGAATCGATCTTACCTGCCAATCCAAACACTCGCACGGGTAAAATTTTGGCATTGGGAGCCACCCCTAACACACCAGACTTATCTTGAGAGTTAGCAGCAATGACACCTGCGCTCCAAGTGCCATGAAATTCACTAGCAACTTGATTCCGAATGTAATTTTTGAGAAAAAGTGCGATATCGCTCTTGGAAGCACTAGGAAATTTCTGCTTTAAAACCTCAGCAAGAGACGCATATTTCTTAAGTAATTCTTCTGTTGAAAGCTTAAACGTATTTTGGAAATGCGCCTGTATTGTTGCAAGTTCATCGACGGTGAGGCGGGTATCTCCATCACCCTCTTCTCCACTAGAAAAATCCCAACCGTATTCTTCATTCGGTAACTTGTCAGGGCTATTTCCAGAATTGTAGAGATTCTTCACTAAGTCTGGATGATCCCACTGTATGAGGCTATCAATCACCGCAACGACTACATCACGACCACCGTTGCTTTTTTTCCAAGCTTCGGTAGCGCGGATGTCTGTACGGGGTAACAACTGACCTCTCCGAGGAGTGCTGTTGAGATGCCATTGTAAGGGTAGTAAAGATGTAGTATGGGGTGTGTCTTTGGGTTGAGGTAGGGTGGCGAGTAGACTTTGCAGGTGTGTGTTGGCGTTAGGAGTTTCTTTTAATGAATCTGATACTAGAGTTTGGTAGGATGTGGACTGAATAAAGTTGGGAGTTGCTGACTGTATTCCCGCCATATCAGTTAATTGATTAGCAACAGCAAGAACTGCTGTACCAGATACGGATTTAGGACGTACTAAATAATGATTTTTAGTAAAACGTAGCGGTCTAACAACTTCTAAATTATTGCGTAATAAAATTAACTGCTTTTGGCTCTCTGATAGTTTTGATTCAAAGTTAACGACAATTTCATTTGGTAGCACAATTGTTTGTTGCGTTTCTCCTGACTGGCTATCACCTAAAGTCCGAGTTAAGACGGGTAGAGTTTCTTGGACATAGGGTTGCTTTTGGATTTGCTGTTGTAAGTTTGCGACAGAACTACGAGTTGATGTTGGCAGTTTTACTAAGGCAAAGTTAGAACCTAAAGGGTTTACCTCTACGTTTAAACCAGTTCCTTGACTGGTGCTGCGAGTTCCACTGCTAGGCGATCGCAAATCATCTTGTAGTTGCTGAAATAGTGCTTTTCCTCGCGTCCTTACGGGTTTAAAAGCCACTGCTACAGTATCTTGGCGCAGTGATAAAGGAATTGTTTGACCGTAAAATGTGTAGTACAATTTATCAGTTTTCTGGGCTTGCGCGGAAGCTTGGTGTTGCAGGGGTAAAATTGTTACGTTGCCAATACCAAGAAGATAGCTGGTTATAGCAATGCTGGAGATAAGACGTTTCACAAATACTTCCTCCTCATTTGGGTGTTAACAGTTAATTTTGTTTTTGGCGTTCTGAACCGATACCAAGGATAATATTGAGATTGCGATCGCTAATATCCAAACTGCGATTTCTCACTTCAATGGCACGGTTGATATTGCCTTGAGCGTGGTAGGCATAAGCTTGTAATCTTCATATCGAGAATTTCTTTTGCTGTTAATAGTCCATCGTCTGAAGTAAGCTTGAGCGTGAGCCAAAAGCTAGAGCGCCGGTACAGTATTCACTCGTTGGGCGAAAAACCCGGTTTCTATCGTAGAAAAGACTAATTTTTCGTTAAGCAAACACAGAAGAAACCGGGTTTTTGGGAGTTGACGTAAGCTCAATCGTGAGCCAAAAACTAGTAAGTCCTGGCAAAAGCAGCAAAAACAATTTTTAAGCCGTTTGAATTTTTTTAAACACATTTAAAGCTTGTTCCGCAGCTTCAGGGTTTCCTTGTTTTTGATAAAGTTCGGCAGCTTTTTGTAAATCAGATTTTGCTTCATCTGTTTGAGCTAAATTCGCTAAAGCGATACCTCGCCAAAAATAAGCGTGAGCAAATTCTGGTTCCATTTTGATGGTTTGCTCAAAATCTGCAAGCGAGTCGCGATATTTTTCTAGTTGAACGCGAGCAAATCCTCTGCCAAAGTAAGGATAAGCGGAACTAGGGTCAATACGTATCGCTTGCTCAAAATCTGCAATTGCTGTTTCATATTGTCCTAATTGGGTGTAAGTAAATCCTCGAAAGAAGTAAGCTGCAAAGTTATGTGCATCAATTTTTAAGACTGCATTACAACCTTCGAGTGCTTTTTGAAAATCTCCTTTATCTAAATCTTGTGATATTTGAGTTAATAACGCATCTACATTATTAGCATTACGAGCTTTGGGAGAAGAATTGAGTTTGGACAGTGGTTCGATTTTAGGTAGTTTTAACTGGGGTTTTAATTTAGTATTTGCTTGTGTCACAAGCAATGCATTAGAATCGCTTAGGCTACCCGCAAAAGTTTTGGGAATAAAAAGCATTGTTCCGACAACTGCGATTACTGCTGCTAATTTTAAGCTTTTCATTTTGTCTAATCCTTGATATTTGTTGATGTTGGGTTAATGTTAGATGAATGAAGTTTTACTAAGATAAATAAATGCACCCGTTAAAATTATGTTTTGCTCGCTCACAGGGATATGTATTTCTAGAGGAAAAGAGGATATGCCAAAATGTATCTCTTTTTAACTAAAATTTTTAAAACCGATAGCCCACACCAGCTTTCCAAAGTGTTCCTCCCCCATTGATGAAATAAGTTGCATCAGCATACAGCACGACATCTTTGCTAACTGCACCTTCTGCACCACCTTGCAATACTGCTCCTGTACCGAAGGAAACTGAGGAAACGCTATCGTTTACAGTCAGCGCAGAACCACCGACTCCTGCATAAATATTTACATCTTTTGCCACACCAAAGTCATAGGTAACTGTAGGGAGCGCTAGAGTTGCACAGACATCACTTTCACAAGCACCTGTTACAGTAGCACGGATAGAAATTGGTAAATTTTTAAAGTCAATACGTCCTGTCACCGCAGGTAGAACACCACTTCCATCTCCGTTAATTCCCACTCCGATATAGCTTCCATCCATTCCAGTTGCAGCACTTGCTGATTGAGTTGAAAATAAAATTGGAATGCAAGCGATCGCAGAAGCCGCAAAAATAGTTCCTAAAGATTTGAGAGCCTTCATTGTTGTATACTCCTTAATATTTGCGATGAGAAAAATTCTAAGAAGACGAATGGTTAAACCTGTTAAAATACATGAATTACAGGTTATTTCTGACTTGAGGTGATTCCTCTTTGCTCGCTCGTATTTATATATTTCTGAGGTTTGAGAGGATATGCCAAAATTGGAGACTTTTTTGGCAATTATTTGTAAGCTAACTGATAAATTAGCCCAAAATGCTTATAAAATAAGGCTTGAGGCTCTTTAAGAATTTTAGGAAATATTTTCTTTCAACAAAGTTTTTTAGATATTTTGAAAATCTGGACTGCGAACACACAGAAAAACATAAAAATACCCAGATAATTTATCTGAGTATCTTCTAAAAATATGATTGCTGGTCTTTAAATACTCTCCAATACTGCTCGGTTAACAATAGTCGAAGTCCCAGAAACCCGGTATCTCCAAGATACCGGGTTTCTAATTCTCGCAAATCCTACAGTATTGAAATACTCTCTACTTATTGCGACTTGTTGCACTCTGTTTTCATCTGTTGCAGAATATCTTGACGTATCTTCAGTAACTCTCTGGAAGGCTTTTCTACTGAGTAAGCTTGCTGTAACGCATCAGCCTATAATTCTCGTTGTATAAAATAGTTAGTCTTGGCGAGTGCGATCGCCTCTGTATTGGCTCCTTTAGCTTTTTGTTCTGCTTCCAAACTTTTTAAGTTATTAGCTATGCTCTGTCTTTCTTGTGGTTCCATAACCTGAAATTTAACAAGAAAGGCAGAGGGCATCCGTGCTGATGGCATTCGGGAAAATCCCTTCTCCGATTGCCCGAACCCAAGGGTCTCGACCAGCGGGAAGCCTTGCGGTTTAAGTCCCCCACCACGCATCTTGATTTGGTGGCTTTCGTTTAGATGGGGGTTGAATCCCCATCTATAACGAAACATAAATGCCCTCTGCCTCCAGCATAGATGCCTTCTTCAAATAATCGTTCATTTTTCAGATTTTTCAATAACGCGCTGAAAAAATTTGCTCTACAGTCAGATTTAAATCTGGAAATGTTGACGACTCTATACGGTCGTCTCCTCTAAATTGTTTGCTACGATATTCACCCTCATTATTTAAAGAGTAAATTGTGAGTGTTGGCTGTTTGGGGTCGCCTATCAATAGCTTGCTACCCAAAGCAGCATAATCCACAATCCAATATTCTTGGATACCCATTTCTTCATAATCAGCAAACTTTTTGTGATAATCATCACGCCAGTTTGTACTAACTACTTCTATCACTAATGGTATTGATTCATGTTGAGTTAAGATAGACTCTTCTTGCCAGCGTGGTTCGTTTACTAAATTGGAAAGATTCATCACAAGAATATCTGGAAAGTATCCTGAGTGTTTATTTTCAGGCTGTACTAGTGCCTTATTCGATATACCGTATTTGAGCTTAAGTCTTACAAATTCGTATCCTAAAATCGCTGCTAAAAAAGCAATAATTTCTTCATGCTTTCCTTTGGGTTGTGGCATTTGAATAATATCACCGTCGTATAATTCGTAGCGAATATTTTCTGGTTGTGTTTTTAAAAATTCTACAAATTCATCGAATGTGACTAGTTTTTGTAGTGCTTGCGTCATAATTAATTAGCCTCTAAAGTTTCAATTTTTTCAAATAAATCACCTGGTTGGCAATTAAGAGCTTGACAAAATAATGTCAATGTTTCAAATGGTATGCTACGCATTTTTTGTTGTTCATATTTTTGAATATTGGTGACAGACATCTCACAAATACGTGCTAACTCGTTTTGTGATAAACCTCTCAAATTTCTAATTTCTTTAAGTTTGAACATAAGTTTTATTTTTAATTCAATCATTGACTGATATATTACCACAACTAACAATAGCATAACTATTGGTATTAGTTATGCTATATTAATTTTTAAAGTCCATTGCCAATTAAAATGAATGGTGCCCAGTAATAAGGATGTGCATAAGTTGTTCTTGAGGTTTGATTTTTAGTTGGTTTTCCTGGTATTCCCTCTGGAATAATGCCGCCGCCACGTTTAATATCTTCCAGTGTGACTTCTTTGCTATAAAGTAGCGAGAGTTGAGCCATACGTAGTGCTTCAGCTTTAGTAATTGGCTGTCTGCTGGTTCTCATGTACTTATAAAAAGTTTGCATTGTTTCAGCAGTGCTTTGATCTGCAACTTGCCACAATGAAGCTATGACGGATTTTGCACCACTATTCAGGAAATGATAAGCGAGACTGCCAATTTCTACACCATCATGAAGCGAGCTAGCAAGCGCAGTTTGACAGGCTGACAGTACCACGAGGTGAATTTCACTTAAGCCTAAAGTTGCTATTTTGAGAATTGAAATTTCTTCCTTTCCTGATAGTATATATGATGCATCTTTTTTGCCAGGAACAAACTCACCGTGAGTTGCAAGGTGTAAGATATTGTGTCCAGCTAGGTTATCGCGCAAAGTCAGGAAGGTGAAGTTATTATTGAGGAAGGGGCGTGAGTATATACCCTTATCTCTAGTGTTAGTTTTGGCGATCGCATTGAGTTCCTGCGGTACGTTTGGGAGCGAACCAAACTTGGGAGGTGCAGCATCGGAGAGTCCCATTGCCAAGACAGAAGCGTTTAGTGGAAATTTGTCGGTTGTGTTGGTTAAATCTGAGGAAAATACGTTGTAAATAGTATAGTTTTCAATCAGGTAGCGCTCGCCGTTAAATAGAGCGCTCATTGGTATGTAACGAATAGCGCTATCGAGTGCGAAGACCAAATTTTTTACCTTATTAGTCTTTAATTCGGATTCTAAGGGTTTAATGAGCCAGGTGTTAAGTTGTTGACTGACAGGCTTAATTTTGGCAATCTCTGCGGAACCACAAATTCGTTTCTCGCATTCTTCCATAAGTTTGCGGAACTCTTTGACTTGATTGTCTAACTCTTTACGAGTCACGGGAACTTCTATAACCATCCGTCCTTTGTCGAAATACGTCAGCAACCAGAGTTTTTCCTCTCTCACAAAAGGATAAATCATGATTGTATTAGATTGCGCTTTGACGACTTCCTGAGGTTTTGGGCTGTTGGGACGGAACGCGCTAGGATCTTTGCTGAGGCGATCGCCTATTTCTTTGTCAATTTCCTTTAACTTGCGGTTAGTCTCTTGCAGTAATGCAGTTAATTGGTCATTAAGTTGGCTAAGTTGTTGGCATTTTGTCCGTTCGCACTCGCGGATTTTTCCGGCTAAAGCGATTACTGTTTGATTCCCTGTCTGGATTTGCTTCTCGACATTTGCTAGTGGTAATTGTGGTTTACCAGTTATATTACGAGCAAAATCTTTTACTTCTTGTATTTTTATTAAATCCATAACTTGTTGTGCTTGTGCGTATCGCACTTGCGCGTCATCTTTTCTCCCCTGTGCTTCTGCTTCTTGACCTTGTTTAATTAACAAATCTGCCAATTCTTTATAGACATCAGCAGTTTTTACTCGATTAAAATCAACCGTTGCATTTAAGAAAGATTTTTGTATTTCTGGCGTTAAACCTTTAACCCCACGACGCACTTCTTCAATGCTGTTGATAGCATCTTTATAGTAAGCGATCGCGACGTTAGGTTGATTTAAATCGCGGTAAATACGAGCTAGTCCGGCGTAAATTCCTGAATTTTCACCTACAGTTTTAGCTGAAATTTTAATTACTAAAGCCTGATTATATGCTTGTATTGCTTCCTGTGTTCTACCAGACTTGCGATGGATATTTCCTAAGAGTGTAAGTGCTATTTTTTCATATTTAGGACTTTGGGATTTCCTGGTAATTGCTAAAAATGTTTGTGCTGCTTCCATCGCTTTTTGGTCATTATTCAAATCACCATAGCCTAGGCTTAATACTACATTGGCTATCATTTCCTGCCCAATCAGTTTACTCTTTTGAGAAATAGCTAGTCCTTGTTGAGCAAATCTAATAGTTTCTTGAGGCTCTCCTTTTAAAAAAGATACATAACCAAGTAAAAGCAAACTCGTTCCCTCTACTTGAGAATTTTTCATTCTTTGGGATGTAGCAAGTGCTTGTTGAGAGAATTCTATACCTTGTTTGTACTCTCCTAATTCTATGTAAAATGCAGCTAGATACGCTAGTGAATTATACTCACTCATTGGATTTTTATTTTGCTTAGCAGTCGTTAAGCTTTGCTTTAGTAGCTCTAAAGCTTTCTGGTAATTTCCTTGAGCAATATAAATATCTTTCAGAATAATCAGAGAGTCTAATTTTAAATGAATGTTTTTATTTGTATCAGCAATTTTTAAAACTAAATTGGCAATTTCAGTAGCTTTGTTATAATTTCCATTCGCAGTGTAAACTTGCGCCAATTGTTTCAAAGCTTCCGTTTCTATACGAGAATTTTGACTCTGCTTACCGATCGCCAAGGCTTGCTGAAGAAAATTGATAGCTGTTTCCAACTCTTGTTGTTGAGTATAGACATTAGCTAACCCAATTAATGCTTCTGCTTTTAACTTTGGATTGTTGGAGGTGTTAACAAAATCAAAACGCTTTTGGGCAAATTGTAAAGCTTTATCATATTCACCGATCCAATTATAACATATGCTGAATAGCCAGTAAATTAATGATTTTGTTTGCCTAGCATTTGCTTGAATATTTTCAGGTAAATTGGCAATGTTAATTGTTTCTATTTTAGTTAACGCTTGCTGTGCAAACTCCATGCCTTTCTGATAATCTCCGAGAATAATATAGCTACCAGAAATCTCTCCCAAGGCTAATGTTTCTGAGACCGGGTTTTGAAGTTTGCGGCTGATTTCTAATTTTTTTTGGTTTAATTCAATTTTATTAATATACTTTCCTTGTGCATCAGAAATACTAGACAGAACAGATACAGCAATATCTTGTGCTGTCAAATTGTGAGATTGATGTGCAATTTTTAACCCTTGTTCAGCAAATTCTTGCGCTTTCTGTAAATCTCCTAATTCGATATAACCATTCCCTATCCAAATATAGGCATTACTTTGTATCTCCAGAACTTGTTTTTCAACTTCTGGTTGTTTCAGTTCTCTGGAAATATTTAATGCTTCTGGAGCTAAGATAATGACTTGGTTAGCTTGATTTGTCGCACGAGAATAATCTTTTTGTTCTGTAGCAAAGATACTACTTAAATTATACGCCCTCATGATTTGGGTAAGGATAGTCAGTTGTGCTGGACGGTTGTTGAGTGGTTGTCTTTGCAGGGCTAATGCTTGTTGGTAAAAAATAATTGCTTGGTCATATTGTTTTTGGATAAAGTAAACATCTCCTGTGGCGGTTAGAATATTAGCTTCTTGTAATTGATTCTTTGCTTCTCGTACAACAGGTAGCGCTTCTTGGTAGAATTTAATTACTTGGTCATACTGTTTTTGCTCAAAGTAAATAACCCCTATCATGGCGAGAATGTCTGCTTCAAGGGATTTATTTTTTACTTGTCGTGCAATAGGTAATGCTTGTTGATAGAATTTAATTGCTCGATCGTATTGTTTTTGATTATAGTAAATATTTCCCATTACCTTGAGAATATCTGCTTCAAGGGATTTACTTTTTACTTCTTGAGCAATAAGGAGTGCTTGTTGATAATATTTATTTGCTTGGTCATACTGTTTTTGATAAAAGTAACTATCTCCTATACTAGCGAGAACGGAAGCTTCTTGTGACCTCTTTTTGACCTCACGAACAATAGGTAGTGCTTGTTGGTAAAATTCAATAGCTTTATCATACTGTTTTTGATTAAAATAAGTATCTCCTATACTAGTGAGTATAGTAGCTTCAAAATCTCGAATTCCTGCTACTTGGATAAATGGTAATGCTTGCTGCCAAAATTTCAAGGCACTAACATATTGTTTTTGTTTGAAATAAACGAACCCTATCTGCATCAAACTGCTACCTTCCCCAGTACGGTTTCCAACTTCGCGATTCACCACTAAAGCTTTATTGAACCACTCCAAAGAATTGGGATAATCATCTATATTGTTGTAAGCAGCCCCTATCCTAAATAAAGTCAATCCCTCTTGGAATTTATCCCCCACTTCTTTATGTATAGCCAGCGCTTCTTGTAAAAGTTTCAAACCTTTATCTTGTTGTTTTAAAAAAATGTAAGTAAAGCCAAGTTTACTCAGAGTTACCGCTTCTCCAGCTTTATCTTTCACCTCACGGCGAATTTCTAAAGCTTGCTGTAAAGTTTTTAAGGCTTCCTCGTCTTTAAACAAAGCAAGGTAAACCCCACCAATATTATCTAGGGTTTCTCCCTCTCCAACACGATCTTTAATTTCTCTGCGAATCGTCAATGCTTGCTGTAAAACTTCTAATGCTTTTTCCTGTTGAACTAACCCATTGTAAACCTGTCCTATATTATTGAGGGTTTGTCCAACTCCAGCTTTATCTCCCAATTGTCTCCGCATTTCCAACACTCTGTTGTAAGTCTGCAACGCCTTCGGATATTCCCCACGTCGATACTGCTGTACCCCCTCTTGGAAGAGTTTATCCGCTTCCGCCTTACGGTTCTCAGGAGTCGGTGTTTGTGCAAAAGCTTGGGAGATAACTGTCTCGCCCGTTTTTAGTAGAGAAGGAACAGCAACAGACAAAAGCAAGGAAGACGTAATCAAAACAGCAAACTTCAGCCGATAGTTCATAGTTCACCTCTATGGTATTCAGAGTTACATAAAAAACACTTAGCTCTCGCTAGTGCTTTTGCGTAGAAATACTAGATTATTGTCTTACATCTATGTATATTTCTGGAGGAATGTGGGGTATGCAATTCTTGACACCAAGTCCAAACTTTACAGAAAAATCATCTTGAAAGGGGCTACGTAACATCTCCAGCCTCCATAAAAATGCATATCCCCAACCTGCACCAGAGTTAAAAAACAATGACAGCAACAGTTGGGGAGAACAGCCAAGTAAAAACTCATAATTAAAAACCAGGTCATGAACAACGTAGAATACTGGACTTTAGTCATGCTTAACAGCGCTGGAAATCGCCAACTTAGAGAAATCCAGATAGCGAAGACATTTTTTGTTGATACCTTAGCTGATTTAATCAATATAGCTCGAGTATCAGATACATTCATCCAAAAGCGATTACTAGAGGTATCTCATAATAATTCCAGTCAACAAAGTTTATTAGCACAACGCTGTTTACTCTGCTTTATTTCTTGGCAAGTTGAGAAAGTGTGTTTAAGTCTCGAACAGCAATTTGGTAATTTTCACGGCTTTACTCATCGCGATTTATTACCGTATGTTCTTGATGATGACGGTGGTTTGCAGCCTTCTACTACCTATCAATGTTTTGCTAGGGAAATTTTAAAAACGTTTAACCCTGAAAAAAGTAGCCTTAGTACTTGGACAAGTCGAAAAGTCAAACAGCATAAGCAACTTAATACATATTTATTAGAGTGTGGACTATATCTTGTCAGTGACTGGGCAATACTTAATGACACCAAACCTCAACAATTACAAAATATTTTAGGAGAATTTCATGGAATGACAAAAGTAGAAATTGAGCAAGCACAGAAACTTCTTGAAGCGTATCACACGATTTACCGAACTGAACGCTGGCGACAACGAGCAAATAAAGAAACCAGAGGAAGATGCAGTCCACCCACAATTGAACAATTACAAGAAATGACTGAGATTTTAGAGACAAAGGGGATTTATAGTTTATCGACCAAATCAGTGGTGCAAAAGTTACAACATCTTGCCACTTACCTACGTCAGTACCGAATTTATGTACGAGGTGGTTCATTTCATACAGATTCTTTAGATGAACAATTCCATGAAAATTCAACATTAATTGAGCAATTACCTGCTCCAAATTCGGGGAGTCTAGTTGTAGAGAATGATGAAACAAAAGATTTTTTGAAAACCTACCGCTTGCAAATGTTGAATTGTTTAGATAATGCCTTAAATGCAGTGACACAATCGCGAGTGAAAAAACTACAGAAAAAAGATGCAGATAAAGCAAATCAATTTCTGAAGGCGCTTCATTTATTTCACTGTGAAAGGTTGTCAATGAGCGCAATAGCTAAAAAATTAGGCTTACGCGCACAGGATGCAGTCACTCGTCTATTAAAACTTAAGGAATTTCGTGCTGATGTTCGTCAGGAAATGTTGATAAAATTGAAAGAGTCTGTCTTAGAGATAGCACAAAATTATTTGACTCTAACACGTCTGGCGCATTTAGAAGTGCAAATTACTGAAGCGCTTGATGAACAGATTACTCATGTCATATCCCAAGCAGAAGTTGAAGCCGCAAGTATACAAAGTCACTCAGCAATGAGTTCTTTTTCTGAAAGGCTTTGCAAAAAGTTGAATATCAATACTACTCGGATAGGGGAAAATTAGAACCCAGGTTTTTAGCACAAAAATAAGTACCAGTAAAAATACCATGAATATATTAACAATGTCAATGGAATTTGAACGATTACCAACTGAATCTATCTTGTTCGAGTCTGAAGAATTGAATCAGGCGGTAGAACTTAGCAGCCAAATTCCAGACAATTCACGTCAATGGCAAACATACATAAACGCTTTAGGGTTATTCACATTCGCCAAATGGCTTGAAGAACGGGATGAGAATTTGACAGTTAGTTGGGAAGAATCTACAATTGCAAATCGAGCACTTGCAAATGTAATATCTAGTGTTGCTAACCTCCAAGTTGGTAAATTCAACCTCTGTCTGATTACTGTTGGTAGTCTCTTTGAAGAGCAAGTTTCTTTACCCAGATTAGTCGTCGAGTTACCGGAATATGTTCCCCATTTCTATGTATTAGTGGAGGTTTTAGAGGAACAAGAATGTGGGATGGTTCGGGGTTTTATTAACTATCAACAATTATGGGAGAATCTTGAGAATGTCCAAAGAAATACTCAACTCGATTGGACATATAAAATACCTTTAACTTGGTTTGAAAAAGACTGCGAGCGCTTATTACTGTATCTACGTGTTCTAGAATCAGAAGCACTTCCCTTACCTACTGTACCAAGCGATCGCAAGCAACAGTTAGCAGCGAGCGAGAGGGAACTGGTGAGATTATTACCTCAGTTACAAGCACCTGAAAAAGAACTTTGGGAAATTTTAACTTGGGAACAGGGACGCGCAGTTTTAACTTCTCCTGAATTGCTTGAATGGGTATATAAATTGCAAAATAACAATTTAGAGTTAGAAAATATAGAGACGCAAACTTCTGCTTCCTTACAAACCTATCTTTCAGATTTTATCAAATTAATAACACAACCAGCAATAAATTTAGGACGGTGGTTATGGGATGAATTAGATGAAATAGGAGAATCGCTCTCATGGATATTATTACCAAGATTGACACCTGTTAGAGAATTCCGCAGCCCGGTAGAAGAATTTGAAGCGATTAAATCGCAGCTAGAAGCACAAGGTTTAGAAATTCCAACAGGAGCGCGGTGTGGGTATCATAATTTTCTCTTAGCTGGTATTCCTTTAAGAATATACGCCGTTGCATGGAATTTATCGACAAACAATAACCCGAACTCATGGAGTTTGCTGTTAGTTTTAGGCGTCCCCTCACCAAATACTCTACCTCATAATTTGAAGTTTCGAGTCAGCGACCAGACTTGTATTTTAACAGAAAAAGGGGTCAATCCAGAACAAGTTGAATCGTATTTGTATACCTGCGTCGTTGGGGATTGGAATGAAAAATTTATTGTGAGTGTGAGTATAGCGGATGGTGTAGAAGTCACTTTACCCCCATTCGTCTTTGATATTACGCAACCAGGTTAATTTACCAAAATTGAAATGTTAGTGCTGCGATCGCTTAGAGGATGTTTGATAAGTCATGATTAATGTATCAAATATTTTTTACCCCACCCTAACCCTCCCCTTGGAAAGGGGAGGGAAAAGGATACTGAGCAAAAACGACACTAAGTAAATTAACAAACCATGAAAAAACATCCTTATCTGTTACAACAAGAAGCATTGATGCTAGTTGAAGAGGCTGAATCATGAGTCATTTTTATCTCCAAGTGCAACAAGTTGATAAAAAATGTTTATTTCAACTTTCGTGGGGTACAGGACAACAAATAACTGCCGAAATTCCCTATCCTGAAACCATTATTTCATCCTATCAAGAATGGCAGCGAGTCTATCAGAATTTTTACAGTACACAAGAATTGCGAGGAAAAGTCGTCAATGTAGGCAGTATAGCCCCACCTACTGTTGACTGGCAAGCAAAATTAGTGCAAGCAGAAGCAAAACTTTTATATGAATTTCATCAATGGTTACGTAGTAAAGAATTATACGAAATTCGCTCAACTATTACCACAAGTGGTATAAACAAAGAGGTAAATTCTAACTCTAAAATTACCGCTACTGATGTTTTTATTAGTTGTAATTCTTCAGAATTAACCTATTTACCTTGGGAGGCGTGGGAAATTAGTACACAGTTTGCATCTGCAAAAGTTCGTATTGCACGTCAACCGATTAATGTCGTAACAAGTGGAAAGAAATATCCACATCGTCCCGGTAAAGCTAAAGTGTTAGCTATCTTTGGAGATGATAGAGGTTTAAATTTTGAAAAAGAACAACAAGCTATATTATCCCTTCAAAAGCTGATTGAATTTCATTTTATTTGTTGGAATCAAGGCAAAAATATTGATGAATTAAAACGCGAAATAGTGGAAACGCTTACTGCAAAACAAGGTTGGGATATATTATTTTTTGCTGGACATGGTAATGAAACTAATTTGACTGGAGGACAAATATCAATTGCACCAGATACAACTATATCATTAAGTGAAATTGAAAAACCACTCACTACAGCTATTCAGAATGGATTGCAGTTTGCATTGTTCAATTCTTGCAATGGATTGAGTATTGCTCGTAAATTGATTGAATTGGGTTTAAGTCAAGTTGCAGTCATGCGCGAACCAATACATAATCGCGTAGCAGAAGAGATATTTGTTCAGTTTTTGAATGCGATCGCTCTATACCAAGATGTTCATGACGCATTATTAGCCGCGTGTGATTATCTAAAAATCGAAAAAAATCTTACTTATCCCAGTGCTTATTTAATTCCCTCCTTGTTTCGCCATCCTGATGCTGAATTATTCCGGTTGCAACCCTTTGGGATTCAGCACCAAATAAAGCAGTGGTTCCCAACGCGCCGGGAATCATTGGCTTTCCTGACGTTATTAGTTTTAAGCTTGTTGACACCTGTGCAGGAAACTGTATTAGACTGGCAAATTGGAATACAAGCAGTTTATCGCCATATCACCCAACAAGTACCAAAAGAAGTATCTCAACCACCAGTCTTAGTAGTTCGTGTTGATGAAAAATCACTCAATGAAGGTAATGTTAAAGCAGACAAATTTAATCCTATCGATCGCAGCTATTTAGCAAAGATAATTGATAAATTGACGGCAAATAACGCCAAAATAATTGGTATCGATTATCTCTTAGATCGCGCAACAGATGAAGATAAAGCACTTGCAGAATCTCTTAAAAATTCAATAAAAAAAAATAACACATTATTTATTTTTGGTGCAATTTTAAATGAAGATGATAATCAAGAACAAGGAATACATAGAAATGTTGCTAGCCTAAATCAATCTTTACAGGGTTACGTTGACAAACTACCCGGACATATTTCCCTCTTAGATAAAAATACAAATTGCATTCAAACTTGTCCTTTTACTTACCTAATAGCATTAACTCACTCTCTCAATCAAGAAATTATTTTGCCCAAATTCCCAGAATTACAAAAATCAAATAGTAGCAATCTCCGAACAGATTTAATAAGGTTTATCAGCAACGAGGAAGTTAATCAATCTCTGACTCAAAACTTAAATAAATTACGTCTTCTCGAAGTCACGTCCTTTTCCCAATATCTTGGACAAGCTTGGTTATATCCAATCATTGATTATTCTTTACCACCATTACAAGTTTATCAAGTGGTTAGAGCTAGACATTTCGTACAACCAAACAATGCCAACATTAACCAAGAAAAACTCAAGCAGCAAGTTGTACTTATTGGTGCTGGTGGATATGATGAGGCTGGCTTATCCAAGTTTCATAGCGACAACTTCCCCTTACCTATGGGAGTTGCTTATTGGCGCTTTCAAAATCCTTCTGGTAATTATTCAGCGAACTTTACAGGAGTTGAAATTAATGCATATATGGTTCAGCATCTCCTCAAACAACACCTGATTATCCCAATTCCCGACTTATGGATGATTGGTATTGCTGCATTTCTGGGTAAAGGGACACAATTATTGCTTGCTAAACGTCAGTACACAAAACGCGGTAGTATATTTTTGCTTGCTTCACTTATAGGTGGAACCGGAGCTTACGCATTAATATCAATGCAAATGTATATATCAGCAAGTCTTGTATTGCCTCTATTTCTACCATCTGCCGCTTTCTGGTTTTATGTGTTACCTAACTTGAGGAAGAAAAATGATACGTAAAAAAAATGGTATTTGCACTTTGATGTTGGCAGGTGTAGCATCAATGTTAGTTTTCCCAGTGTTGATGACTCCGGAAACGACATCAGCTCAAACAACGCAACAGAGTTTTTCCTGGCAAACAGTTTTTGATAGTTTATTTGGTCGGAGAAAGCAACGTCCTATTTCGCGTCCAATACAACAGGGTGCTTTATGTTTTATCGCGCCTAGTCATCAAAAGGCAATTTATAGTACTCGTCCGCTTTTCTTGTGGAAGGGAACCCTGAAGAAAATCGCTGTGGCTAATTTAGGTAGCAATAATTATTTTTGGAGCGAGAAAATTAGCGGGCAAAAAAGCTTTGTGACCTATGCAGCTAAGGACAAGCTTCAACCAGGAGAAAGCTACGAATGGCAAGGATTTATCGGTGAGAATCCTGCAATATTAGCTCCGTTTCAAGTCATGGATTCACAACAGCGTCAAGTTGTCAACAATGAACTGAAGGCATTGGAAACGCGATCGCAAGCGAAAAACGCAAATAAGGAAGAAGTCGCACTCGAAAGAGCAAATTATTTTGTTCAAAAAGAATTGTGGTCTGATGCATTACAGGAAGCATACTCTGTACCAAATCCCTCAACCGAGTTATCGCAGCTTCTCCAAAAGTTACCAGATGAACTGTGTAAATCAAGCCCTTAGGCTTCTAGCCTAAAACTACATAAACAAAACTAATACTGAATCCTCGTCTTGTGCCCCCTTTATAATTTAGTCCGCGTAGGCGGACTTCGTTTGTATAGCCGCGATTTCCAATCGCTAGGCTAAAAGGGGTTATAAAACCGGATTTAGTATAAGCCCGCACAGGCGGGCTATTTTATTTTTGCATACCCTCTAAAAGCTTAGAAATATAAAAAGATAGGAAATGAAGATTGGCTGATTTTCCAAAACTGCATACCCCTCTGCGAGCTGAGAAATATAAATGACCAGAACACCAGAAGGTGGTTATGCATAGGTAACAAAGCTTGTGTGTGAGTACCTCTACTTTAATTTAGAGTTAATACTCAAGGAATTGTTGTCATGACATTCATTGGAGAAATAGAAATGAAGGGATTAAAAGGTTTAGCATCCGTAATTGTTTTATTGGGTTTAACAGTATGTGCTCCTCATGCAAATGCTGAAAATAAATCACAGATAGAAAGATTTCAAGTCGAATCTACAATAAAATCTAATTCTTCTACAAGGGGTAATGATAACACAAAGGGTAACTTAGAACGCGGGTTTAACTTAATCAAATCAGAAGATTATCGGGGAGCGATTCAGGCTTTTAATCAAGTGATTCAGGGTGAATCTAATAACCAATATGCTTATTTTGGTAGAGGTGTTGCCAATTTCCAGTTAGAAAATTACCAGCAGGCAAAAGTCGATTTAGATAAAAGTATCAGTCTAGATTCTTCTATTGCTTATGCTTATTTAGTTCGAGGTATGACTCATCATGTTTTAGGAAGTAAAACTGACGCTATTTCAGACTTACAAACAGCAGCTAATCTCTTCGAGAAAGAAGGAGAAAAAGAAATGGCTCAAAAATCTCTAAATATGATTGAAAAGATACGGAATGCATAACCTTGCATGAATACAGCAGTCACCTGGTGAGGTACAAATTATTGTAAGGGCGAACGGTTCTATGCTCAGGTGTACGCTGTGCGTTGGCGCAGTCAGCTCGCAAGACTTACGCCCCTACATATATACTTCATTTGCCAGAAACCTGCTGTAATCTTTCTTTTCTGGATGCTCTTGGCAGTTGAATTTTTACAATTCAAATAGGAATGCTATATGACGATGCAAAAATCAAAAATCACCCTCTCCAATGCAATTTATCAGTTAATTTCAATC
This sequence comes from Scytonema hofmannii PCC 7110, assembly GCF_000346485.2. Lineage (NCBI taxonomy): Bacteria > Bacillati > Cyanobacteriota > Cyanophyceae > Nostocales > Scytonemataceae > Scytonema > Scytonema hofmannii. Next base: position 1,478,533 of record NZ_KQ976354.1, on the reverse strand, counting down.
TTTGTAGTAAGTTTTATTTTCTTTTCCTATCATAGACTCATGGCTTGGGGAACGTCATCCACTGACTGGAGAAATAATGATTTGTTATTGACACAAAGTGAAATGAGAAATAAAACCTCCTCAGAAAACCAAGGTCAAAACTATCAAAAACTACTTAAATCTTTGATTACTCAGAATCAGTCAGAAAAAGCTTTAGAAATTTCTGAAGGTAGTCTAAACCGCAATCTCGTGCATTTATTAACACAAAAAAATCCAGTTACACAACCTGTTGATTTACCTACAATCAAACAAATTAAACAAGTTGCAAAAACTCAAAAAGCTACCGTTGTTCATTATTCACTTCTCACTGAAGAAGCTACCGTTGAAGGTAAACGCCAACCTCAGGAATCAGAATTATTGATTTGGGTTATTCAACCCACAGGTGAAATATCGATGCGTCGCGTTGATTTACAAGCTAGGGGAGAAAGACAACATTTTTCATTTCTAAATCTAATCCGAAGAAGCCGACACAGACTAGGTGCAAGAAGTGAGGGTGTGAAAAAAATTAAAGTAGAAGCAAGCCCAGTAAAAAACAGCTTAGAATCGGACTTAAAAGAACTGCATCAAGTCTTGATTCAACCGATCGCTGAGCTTCTACCACAAAAATCAGAAGAACGAGTCATTTTTATCCCTCAAGGTGAGTTATTTACTGTTCCCTTTGCAGCGTTGCAAGATGCTAACGGTAAATATCTGATTGAGAAATATACGATTTCCACTGCTCCTTCTATCCAAGTCTTGGATTTACTTTATCAACGAAAAAATCAAGGTAGGGGCGAACAACCGTTTACCCCTACAAATATAACGGGTGATGAACTATTAATTGTTGGTAATTCTAGCGCTCCCAAAGTACCCCTTAGAACAGGAGAGGAAGCTTGTAAATTATCGCCGTTACCAGGTACGGAAAAGGAAGCAAAAGCCATTGCAGAGATTTTCAAAACTCAACCACTTATAGGTGATGCTGCAACAGAAACAGCAATTGTGAAAAAAATACCCCAAGCAAAAATTATTCACTTAGCAACTAATGTTGTTTCCAGTAACTGTCAAAAACAAGGCTCTCCTGATGTAATTGCTCTGGCTTCATCTACAACAGACGACGGTTGGCTCTCAACTGAAGAAATTCAGAGTTTGAACCTAAAAGCTGATTTAGTTGTACTGAGTTCTTGTGATACAGCTTTGGGAAAAATCACTGGTGATGGTGTCATTGGACTTTCTCGTGCATTTTTCAGTGCAGGAGCAAATAGTGTCATTGGTTCGCTATGGGATGTTTCTGATATATCAACCGTAACACTAATGACTGAATTTCATAGTAATTTAAGTAAAAAACCTGATAAAGCAGGTGCGTTGCGTCAAGCGATGCTGGCGACGATGAAAAAGTATCCAAATCCTAGCGATTGGGCTGCTTTTACTTTGATTGGTTTACTATAAGTGTTCCTTTGTCTACCCACTTTGGCTTTCCTTTTCATCACTAGGCTGTAGATCCTGCGATGCACAGCCTACAACGATTTTGAACTTCGATTAGTCAGAATTGTTTGACCGAGATTTTTGGTATTTGTGCTGTAATTGCTATTAGTTAACTAATTCAACTAACATACAGGTACAAGCTTTTTTCAACCAATGAGTTAAGGCTTTGCCCCTCTTTCTTTGCTTTCATCACAATTTTTTTGTGTAAAAGCGGGTCAATTCTTACCATGAATTTACCTGAGAATGGTTTATCAGGCTCCTCCCCACGTTCTCTACAAAAATCTAAATAATCATCTACTGAATCAGAAAAAGCTTGCTTTAGTTCGTCTACGCTAGTACCTTGAAAAGTAATCACGTCCCGAATATTAATAACTTCACCGTGAAAAATTTCTGCCTCATCATCAAATTCTACAATAGCCTCATATTCTTTATACTTCATCATTTTTAATCCCCGCTTCTGTCAAGAACCGCCGCATTGACTTAACAGCACCTTTGTCAGTTTCTTTTTCAGGATGTGGTCTGTGAAATGTAGCTCTTATATCATTAAGAGCAAATCTGACTCTTGACCCTCTTCCCTCTGATACCTCTGCACCAAGAGTAATTAGGAGAGACTCGATATCACTCCATAAAATATTGGATCTGATGGGGTTTTGAAAAAGGGCATCAAGAGTTTTTTGGTGTTTACTGTTAAGTTCCATTTGTAGGGAGCATCCCAATTTGGCACATTGCCCTCAGAATAGAATTCTGGGGCTATACAAACAAAGCCTGCCTCCGCAGGCTTTGATGCATCAGTCCACGCAGGTGGACTTTGTTTGTATAGCCGCGATTTCAATCGCAAGCGTGTTTTTTCCAAATTGGGATGCTCCCCATTTATATAGTATCACTACATGATACTATAATTGACTAAATCTGTTACACTTTGCACGCATCTTAAAGTTCTCAAGGTATTACCGGGTATGTAAAGGCCTAACCTTTACTTGCCGACTAGCAGTGAGAGAAAATAAGTAATCAAAAAACGCCAAATTTCTGATACTCATCGATCGCAAAACGTTTCTATTGTGGAAATATTTAATTGTTCAGTAGTGGGTGGATTGCATTTGCCTCTAACTCCTTTCGCAAGTTGTTGCTAGCACTCGCTACGGTGTATTTAATGGCAATTCCGAATTGAACGATTAGTTGAAAAAGCGATCGCTCAAATAATGAAAATACTGGTGCTTCCCGAAGTCATGTAAATGCTATGCTGTGAATAAGTGAAACAATTGCGATGTTAATATCATGAAAACCTTCACTGCTATCGTCGAGAAAGATTCTGATACCAAACTTTATGTGGGCTATGTCCCTGGATTTCCAGGCGCGCATTCCCAAGGAGAAACCTTGGACGAGTTACTTGAAAATTTGCGTGAAGTGATTGAGATGCTTCTGGAGGACGAAGAGGTCATATTCGAGACAGAGTTTGTTGGTACGCAACAGATTGTCATCTATTCAGCATGAGCAACATACCTGTTCTGAAACCACAGGAAGTCGTTAAGATATTGGAAAGCCTTGGCTTTGTGGAGGTGCGTCAGAAAGGCTCACATAAGCAGTTTCGTCATGAAGACGGTAGAGGAACAACTGTTCCGTTTCACAAAGGGCGTGATATTTCTCCTAGGTTGCTACGCCAGATTGCAAGTGATATTAATTTGACAATAGAAGAAATGTTAGACTTGCGGTAACTTAGTGCTCGCAGTTCGTCTGCTCATTAAAAAGATTGCTAAAGGGATTGCGATCGCCTACATTAAAATCTTCGCCTCTCTTCAATCATGGAGCGGATTGACGTTTTATCCAACGCAACTTCTCGCTGTAGTTGTCGCAGAGAGGTAATTGCATTACTTATTGATTTTTTAGTTGTGGGCTTTCCCCAAGCGTTATAACGTGCTTGGGGTTCTTTTGATACTGCAACTTCATTTTCAGGTAACGGCTGCACAACCACCACCTCAACAAGAGTATCTTTTAAATCAGTGGGTGTTTGGATTTGCAATATACCATCTGCCCCAATATGCGATCGTAACTTCATCGTTTCCATGTCCGCCTCCAGCACAACCAACTGCGTCCCATGTAAATCCATGCTATATTACCTATTCTTGTCGCACTTGCAAAAAAATCAGGCAAAATCAAAATAACTACCGTAATTTACCAAAAATATCCCATGAACAGCATTAGAGAACGACTTCTCACTGCGATCGACAACACTCCAGAACCCATTTTAGAGGAAGTCCTCAGTTATCTTGAATACCTCAAAACCAAACACAATGGCTCTCCCAACAAACCAGCAAGCACCTCTCAAGAGAGCGAACCAATTCTGCGTGGCTCAAAAGCCAAACATCTTCTAAAATTTGCAGGCACCTGGCAAGGTGATGACTTCGAGGAGTGCCTTCAGCTTGTTTACAACACCCGCTCCCAATCTGAATTCTGATGTATCTCCTTAACACCAACCACTGTAGCCGCATCATCTTTGGTGAACCTAATCTCATCCAACAACTACAAGTTCACAGCGAAACAGGTGTTGCCACAAGTGTTATTGTGCGTGGTGAACTGCTGTACATGGCAGCCAAATCCGAACAAACAGCCGCTAACCTTCAGCAGGTTAAGGCTTTTTTAGACACGATTGACCTTTACCCTATTAATTTACCAATCACTGACATTTACGGCAACCTCAAAGGCAAACTAGTAAACACTTTTGGTCCTAAAGAAAAAGCCGAGCGGCGAAAGTTCAACATTCAAACTCTTGGCTTCGGAGATAATGACCTTTGGATTGCTGCAACTGCAATCCACTACAATCTAACCGTGGTTTCAACCGATCGTGATTTTCAACGTATCCAACAAGTAGAACCGCTTACTCTAGAATCTTGGATTTGATTAGATAATCCAATTACTCCATCACTAGTAGAGGAATTAGCTATGCAATATCAAGTTTTTGTTCAAAGTCATCCAGAGAGTAAATTTATTGCCTCTATTGTCGGCATTCCCAATACTACCGTTGAAGGTAGCACGAAGGAAGAAGTAATAGCGCTTGCCAAAGCTACTTTAGAAACCCAACTGGCAACGGGTGAGTTAGTTACAATCGAGGTAGGTAAAGAGCACTCTCAGCTAGAAACAGATCCTTGGCTCAAACATATGGGTATTTTTGCTTCTGACCCAACGTTTGACGATTTTTTAGCAGAAGTTGCAGCTTATCGTCAGCAAGTTTCGGAGCATTCTTGTTTTTGAGTGACTATCTACATAATGGATACAGACCATCTCAGTCTTTACGAACGCGCTCACCCTAAAGTATGCTCTTGATACCGCTGTTGCTTATCTGGACTCAGGGGAACTGAAGGATTTGTTGCTGGTTGCTGTGCAATTTTTAACTCATAACCTCCGAGTATTCGCGACTGTTGACTCCGATAACAAAACCAAGGAGAAGAATATAGCTACAGCACGAGATATCGACATAGGTAACCTTTGCCCTATCTGTTTAGTTTATTTTGATTCTTCATAAATGATTATACTGACTTTTGATACTGACAATTTAATATACCTCTCAGGGTTTGCCAGGGTATGCAAAAGCCTAACCTTATATTTGCCGACTAGCAGCAGCGCAGTCATCAGAAAACGCCAAATCCCTGATATATGCTACAATTTTGCATTAAGTAGAGCGTTGTGGTCGTCAGCTTATGGAGCAAGTTATATTACCAGAAGTTCTCACCCTTGAAGAAGTTTCAGAATATTTACGTTTGCCGATGGAAACATTACAGCGTCAAGCCTTACAAGGAAAGCTTCCAGGTCGTAAAATTGAAAATGAATGGAGGTTTTTGAAAGTTGCAATTGATGATTGGTTGCGTGCTCAAAGTAGTCGTTCTACCTTACTTCAACAGGCAGGGGCTTTTGCTGATGATACATCCCTTGCTCAATTGAGAACAAGTATTTATCAAGCGAGAGGACGTTCTGAAGTTGATGAGTAATTGGAACATAAATGTATTTGCTTGATACTGATACTATAACCCACCTTTATGCTGGAAATACAAATGTTATTGTCCGGTTAAATGCTGTTGAAAATTCAGAGGTGGGAATTACCATAATTACAAAAGCAGAAATGCTGCGCGGACGCATTGAGTATCTGATTAAAGCAGAAACCAATGAAAGTTTGTTAAGGGCGCAAGAGCTTTTGTTTCGCACAGAAGAATTATTGGCAGAGCTTTTAATTGTTCCCATCAGTCAAAGCGCAGCAGATGAATTTGAGCGTTTACGTGCAGTATCTAAACTACGCAAAATTGGGCGAGCTGATTTGTTAATTGCAAGTATTTCCTTAGCCAATAAAGCTACATTGGTGACACGAAATATTAGACATTTTCAACAAATTCCTGGGTTACGGATTGTAAATTGGGTTGATTGAAATTCAAATCAACTATTCTCCTTGAATTTCCTTACTTAATCCCGTTTTGCAAGCAGACTCAATCTATGATTTCATCGCTAACTCATATTTACCCAATTTACTCTGGAGACTGCCAATCTTTCTGAGAATTTCAGCCTGTCTGAGTAAGTCTTTCCTTTGACGCTGAATTTCTAGGGCTTGATTGTAGTATTTAAAAGCTATTTCCGATTCGCCTATTTGAGAATAAACGAAACCAATAACATCAATAACCCAGGCTTCTTTTGCCAAGTCTTTCAATGTACTACGATAAATTTTTAGTGCTTCATTGAGGCAATCTAGCGCATTTTTCATCTCGCCCAATCCCATATAAGCTCTAGCAGTAGATGTCAAATTTATAGCAAGAAAACGAAATTGTTTTTGTGCGCGAAATATTGACTGTGCTTGATTGAAATATTCGAGCGCTTCTCAGTGTTCGCCTCTCCCACTAAAAACATTACCAATCAAACTAATGACACTTGCCTGAAACAAAGGTTGATCTAGTTCTTGCCAGATTGTTAATGCTCGCTTGTAAGACTTCAGCGCATTTTCTGTTTGTGAGAGTAAATTGTAGACCCCGCCAATCTCCATAAACGTCTCAGCTTCCTCTGCGCGCAGCCCTAATTCTTGGACAATTTTTAAAGCTTGCTGGTATTTTGCGATCGCCTCCTGATATCCTTCCCTAGTTCCTTTCTTCTCTAACGATCGTCCTTCTTTAACCAGCTGTACTCCCTGTTGGTACAACTGTTTTGAACCTGTAAGAATTCAGTCCCTCAAACAGAAGCGTTTACCAATTTCGCCACGGGAGTATGGTTAGGCGGTGTCAGACGTTATGGGTTAAGCTCTTAATCATGCCATTCACCCAAGAAGGTAAACGCAGCCCAATAATTGGGATTGCGCCATTTATCAGAATGCCACATTTTTAACTGTGTTGCTCGTAATGCTGCGGAGGCTGGCTTACCAGACTGCCACATTTGCTGGTAAAATTCCTGCATAAACACAGATGTGCCTTCATCGTCAACTTGCCACAACGACACCACCAGTCTTTCTCCTCCTGCATACATTAGTCCTCTTGTCAAGCCTACCAACCCTTCTCCTTGTATTTCCTTACCCAATCCCGTTTCGCAAGCACTCAGAACAATTAAATCTGCCGGATAATCAAGGTTAAATAAATCTCCCAACCGCAGATATCCCCTAATGTCTTGACCTTGTTTATCTACCAGGGAAAGCACAATACCTGACAATTCGGGATTGGCATCATTGACAAAGCCGTGGGTGGCAAAGTGTAAGATCCGGAATTGATTGAGGGCGTTGCTAGTAGCCCAGTCATAGTTGGCATCAAAATCGAAGACTTGCAGACTTTTAGAATCAGGTACGAGTTTGACAATTGTCTGTGCTTCGGAGCGAGTTCCTAAAAGTCGTCCCCAACCTTGGCGATGAGTAATATCAGCAGAACGGTTGAGTGCAGAACGTTCTAGCTCTAAGCCACGGGATTTTTGATGCACGAGTTGCTTATTTTGGGCGTTGGTCACTCGCGCATCAGTCGCACTGTATACTGGATCGGCAAGAATCGCTAAAGCTTTGGGGGCTGATGAACGTGTAGCCAGTTCTTTTCTTTGAATAGCAATTGTTGAAGCGGAGGGAAGATTCACGATTTCGTGGTTCACAAATAGCGGTTGGTAGTCAAATTTGTTTTGTGGTGAGTCATTATCTTGACAAATACGAATACCACCGCCACTGGAACAGGTTGTATCTTTTTGTTTTTCTTTCTCCCCTTTCTGTTGTATCGTTGACTGGGAGTGTTTTAAGTCAGCCAACGCCGCGAAGGGAATGTACTGTAAAGCTCCATCTGCGACTATGACTAATCGCTTTTTTCCCAATTTATCTTTCACGGGTGTCAGGATAAGCTGACTGAGTTCCTTTGTTGCTACGTCAATTCGCTCTCGTTTGATGTCTGTACAAGGATTTTCTTGATTAGCCACTGAAGGCGGTTTAGAACTGTTCTGACTAATCAAACAAAATAAATTCATGGCGGTTTTCTCTATCTGTTGTTTTTTGGTTAACTCATAGGTATCAACAGAATTAGGAGAAACTACCCACACATAGCTGCGTTCTTCACCTAAGGAATATTGTAACAGTAGCGTGTCTTTATCTAGCTGCTGCTGAATTTGCGGTAAAGTTAGGGGTTGAGGATATTTCAGATTGGCGTATTTGGGGTTACTTTGACGGATTTTCGTTTCTAGTTGCTTTTGCTGGTTGAGGAGTTCGTCAATTTCTGTTTGTAATTTCTCAGAGTTGGCTTTGAGAATTGGGTCTCTAATCCTATCACTATTAACTATTTCAAATCGCAGCCTTTCCTTAGCATTAATTAAATCTTGTAAGCGGCGTTCCTCTGCTAAAAGTTCTGGGTTTGCACCTTTGCGGATATTAGCCTGTGCTTCGGTTAATAGTTCTACAAGTGCTCTGGCGCGTGATTTTTCGCTTGTTTCAAGTGCTTGGGCATTGTATCCTTCTGATGGTTCTTTTTTGTGTAGTTCCATCAACAGGTCAATTTTGAATTTGTAGTAACTTTGGACTGTGGCGAAGTAGGATGTACGTAAATCTAGGCTTTTGACGTTACTGCGTATGTTTTCTACGATTTTAATTGCTTCTTCAATGTTGGAAAGTGCTGCTTCTAGGTTTCCTAATTTGCGTTGATTGATGGCAATACCGTAAAGTGCATTTGCTTCTGCTTTACTCTCTTTTAACTCTCGCCGTATTTTCAATTCTTCCCTACGAATATCTATGGCTTGTTGATACTTTTTCTGTCTCTCATGAGCCATACTCATATAACTTAAAATTTCTGCTTCTCGAATACGTAATCCTACTTTGCGATAATGCACTGAAATTTTTTTTAAGATATCTAATGATTTCTCATACTCACCTTTTGCAAGATATACATTTGCTAGTGTCGTCAGAGATTGTTCTTCGTGAAAAAAGTTTTCTTGAGATAATTTTAATGCGCGATTTGCAAATTCTAATGCCTTGGGATAATTATTTAAGAATTCGTATGTTAGCGCTATACCTTGAAGTATTTGAATTTCAGATTGATAACTATCTTTACTTGATAAAGAGAGCGCTAGGTTATAAGATGCCAGTGCCTCATCGTATTTATCTTGAAATAGGTAAGTGCTAGCTATAAATCCTAGAGTTTGAATTTCTTCAACCTTACTTGGTATGCGCTTGAATATTTCCAATGCTTTATTGTAAGTCTTAATGCTTGATTGATAATCACCTAGATGTCGATAAAGTTGTGCAATATTACTAAGGGTACGAGCTTCCGACTTGGGATTTGGTATAGAACGTTGAAGTTCTAGAGCTTTATAATATTCGTCTAGTGCCTTTTGATAATCACCCTGTGATACATATACATCAGCTTTTTGACCCAGAGTAAATGCTTGATTGTCCTTATCATCAATTTGAAGTTTTAATGCCTTATTTAAAAAATCCAGTGCTTGTTGATAATCACCTGAATAAGTTTTGTGAACATTTGCAATCATCTGAAAAGTCATAGATTCCATTGCAGTGTCTCCCGCTTGCTGAAAGAGTTTTCCAGCTTGCTGATAGTAATCAATAGCTGTCCTGTAATCTGCTTGTCCAGCATAAATGTGACCTATATGTGCAAGAATATCAGCTTTTTCTGATAAATTAGAGCCTACTTGTTCCTGTATTTTTAATACCTCTTTTAAAGAGTCAATTGCTTTTTTTGTATTTCCCAATCTACCTTGAATAACAGCTATCTCACTCATGATTTTTACTTGTGCTTGGAAATCTTTTCTTTCGCGTTGAATTTTTAATGCTTGTTCGTAATAATTAATAGATACTATATATTCACCGGAAAAAGAATAATTTATTGCGATTGTCTCAAGAGTGCTAGCTTCTCCAGCGGAATCCTTGAGTATCTCACGATAAATCTTGAGTGCTTCATTTTGATAATTTAAAGCTGTTTTGGTATCACCTATCCTCATGTGAATCGTAGCGATACTTTTTAATGTGGTAGCTAAATTCCCATATTCTTTGTAAGCTAAAAATATCGATTGGGCTTTTTGTAAATAGGTCAGCCCCTCTTTTGGCTCATTTGAGTTAGTGTACCTATTCCCAATCAAAGCAAGTACAATTGCTTCACGTAAAGGTTGTTTTAATTCCCGTGAAATATCTAATGCTTTTTGTAGATGCTCCATAGCATTTTTGTTGTCAAATATCGAGGAGTAAACACTAGCAATTTTTGCCAATAAGTTAACTTCCTCTGCTCGTAATCCTAATTCTTGGACAATTTTCAACGCTTGCTGGTATTTTGCGATCGCCTGCTGATACCCTTCCCTAGTTCCTTTCTTCTCTAACTCCTGTGCTTCTGTAACCAGCTGTACTCCCTGTTGGTACAACTGTTGTTTTTCTGGACGCAAGGGAACTGAAGGGGTAGGCGCTGAGTGTTGTGCAATTTTCAACCCATCATTCCCCACAGTGGCGGCGGTGGATTCCGATAACAGCATTAGGGAGAGAAATAAAGCGATAGTACGAGAAGTCCACATAGAAAAGATTTGGCGTATTTGTTAACGTTTTTTCAGTCGCCCAGCAGTGATTATACTGGCTTTTTATATTTACAATTTCATATACTTCTCAGGGTTTGACCGGGTATGCAGGTTGTAGGGTACATGGAGTCACGCTGTCCCATCAGCGCAAACCATAAGTTCATAAATTGCATACCCCTTACTACCCGTGGAAATATAAATAACCAGAAAATCCCACATTCTCAAATCGTTATGTCTCAAATCAAACGCCGTCACTTTCTCCAATTTGCAGGTTCCACATTAGCGACAATTGGTTTCAGCCAGTTGGATATCATGCAACAGGGAGATAAATACGCCAAAGTCCTCGCCCAAAATACTTCCCGCAAACTAGCACTGCTGGTAGGAATTAACGAATATCAAAACGGTGCAAACCCTCTGCGCGGTTGCGTCAACGATGTCCAATTACAAAAAGAGTTACTCACACACCGCTTTGGTTTTAACCCCAACGATATCCGTATCCTTACAGACGCGCAAGCCACTCGCCAAAATATTCTCACCACCTTTGAAGAACACCTCATCAACCAAGCAAAACCTGGGGATGTGGTTGTATTTCATTTTTCCGGACATGGCTCACGGGTTGTCGATCCAGATAAAGACACTCCCGATGGACGCAACAGTACACTTGTTCCTGTTGATGCGGGATTACCACAAGAATATCCCTCTAAAGGTGGCGTAGTGCAAGATATCATGGGACACACGCTATTTTTACTTATGTACGCATTAAAAACAGATAACGTCACTGTTGTACTTGATAGCTGTCATTCTGGTGGTGCAAAACGGGGTAATTTTGTAGTGCGTTCAGCTTTGCTGCAAGCCGTACCCGGCTTATCGCGAGACGGTGGCGAAAAGTTGCAAGCTAGCCCCAATGAGTTTGAATATCAGCGTCAATGGTTAAAACGACTTAATCTTTCTCAGCAACAATTTATTAACCTGCGTCGTAAAGGCGTCGCCAAAGGAGTGGTTATCGCCTCCGCCAAACGCGACCAATTTGCAGTTGATACTTCATTTAATGATTTTTCAGCAGGAGCATTTACTTATCTATTTACTCAGTATCTTTGGCAACAACCTGTCAATGAATCTGTCAAAAGAATATTAGTTGATGTCAGTCGCAGCACACAAATATTTTCGCGACAGAAGGGTTTCTTTCAAAATCCAGAGTTAGAATCAAATATTAAACAAAATTATAACCCACCTATTTACTTTGCTCCCTTTTCCACTTCCTATGGTGAAGCAGTCGTGACTCAAGCTCAGGGCGATCGAGTAGAATTGTGGCTTGGTGGAATAGATTCTCAATCGCTGGAAGCTTTTAACAAAGATACTGCTTCTTTCAGCATTGTAGACGCAAACGGTCGAGAAACAGGACTTATCAAGCTAGAGTCTCGTAAGGGATTAATTGGACAAGGCAAACTCATCAATTCTGTAAGGGAAAATGCACAATTAAAACCAGGGACACTTTTGCAAGAACGTATTAAAGGTATTCCTAGCGATTTAACATTAAAAATTGGAATAGACGATTCTTTTGACGCTAACACTACTACCCAGGTACAACAAGCGTTACAAGCAATCAATCGCGTATCTCCCTTACCTTTAAGACAACAAGAAGTGCAATATATCTTTGGTCGCATGACCGAAGCAAAGTATCAGGAATTACAGAAGCTCAAAACTTCAAATCTTCCTGCGCTAGGTAGTTTTGGTTTATTTTTACCAACCCTCGACCAAATAGTTCCTAACTCTTTTGGCAATGCCAATGAAACCATTGTAGCAGCAGCACAACGTTTACAACCAAAATTTAAATCTCTATTGGCAACGCGAATTGTTAAGCAAATGCTTGGCAATACTAATACATCACAAGTAAAAGTGACAGCCTCAATGAAAATAGCTGGTAGCAAGCAAATTCTTAGCGAAGCCCTTACTGTTCGAGCTATTACAAAAAAACAAGGTACGAGTTCAACGACTTCTGCAAAACCAATAAATATTACAGATGGTAGTATTCCTAAATTACCAATAGGTACCCAAGTCGTCTTCCAAGTAGAAAATAAAGAATCTGCTCCTCTTTACATCAGCATTTTAGTTATTGATGCCACAGGTGAAATGGCTGTAATATTTCCCAATGACTGGTCTGCATCTGAAGATGCGGCATTATTGACAGCAAGCGATAAGCGAATAATTCCAGGACAAGATGATGGCTTTACACTGACTATTGGTGAACCTTTGGGAATTACAGAAGCACTCATTATTGCTAGTACAACCCCATTGCGAACTTCACTCAAAGCACTCAAAGAAATTGCCAAAAGAGGAAAAACCACACGAGGACCACTTGCCACAAACAATGATGAATTTTTAGATGTAGCAGATAAATTGCTTGAAGACTTGGATGTTGGTACTCGTGGAGGAATCAACGTTGAAGGTATACAGTTACCAGCAGGAGTACGTGGTGTCGATACGAAGAAGCTTGCAGCGATGGCAATAACCTTTGAAGTTGTTAGTTGAATTTGAAAAGTGCGCTTATCCTACCTTTAACTTCTTTACCAAAAAGCTTACCAAACAGCAGAAGAGTTTTATAATTCAATTCCTTCAAACCAGAAACTTGCAATAGCTGCTGCTACTTGGGCTGTATCAACAACTCGTGAAAGCAGTCATGAAAAAGGTAACGCTCGCCAAAATGGGGTTATTCTAGCGAGCGTGTTACCAGGGGCAAGTATTACAAAACTTCGACTTGTAGTATAAGAGAAGATGGCTAAAACCTTTTTAGGTTGAGTACAGCTAATCACAGGTTTTCCGCGATGGATTTGAGATAGCATAAGAAGAGAAGTTTACGAATTGTGATATGATGCCCAAGACATCAGCGTTTGACGCAATTAGCCAGCAATTAGATGCCCTTTCTTTAGATGAGTTGCAACTTGTTAGGGTAAAAATTGACGTGTTAATTGCAGAAAAATTATCACAAGCCCAGCAAGACAATTGGGAAAGCATCCAAAAAAGTGCTCTCCTTCCGATGGAAGATATAGAGATTCTAAAAGCACTTGCTGACGAAGGGCAAAAAAGTATAGAGATTTTAAAAGAGTTTGCCTTCAAAAGACTACTCGCTTCACAGCAGCCATCTCTTTCCAAAATCCTGACAGCTTTTAGGGAATATACAGTTGCTACTAAACAACGAACGGATTTGGGGGAAGAAAATCAGCTTTTATCGGCGTCTGATATTGAACAGATAGTAGACGAAGAGAAGTCCAAGTCCTCTTTGGAAGAAGATGATTCTTTAGAAAGAATTATAGAACTTGTAAACGAATGGATGTCTGATGAATCTGGATATGACGAGACTGTATATCCTGAGATTGAAGCAGGTCTAAACCAAAATCGGCTGACTCTTTAAGAAAAAACAAATGAAAATAGCCATATTATTAGATACTTACCCATTAAGCAAAGTGGCACACCCACGAATAGAGCCGATAGTACAAGAATGGCTGTTGTCTATGAGAAAAACTGGTATTGTTATACGTATACCAGAAATAGCTGATTATGAGCTTCGACGTGAATTACTTAGAACGAACAAGCAGCGAAGTCTTGAGCGTCTTGATAGTCTTACTAAGACTGGTCTTATTCCACTGAATACTGAAACAATGCAACTCGCTGCTCAATTGTGGGCATTAGTACGTAACGAAGGGAAACCAACAGCGAGTCCTGATAGTTTAGATGGTGATGTAATTCTTGCGTCTCAAGCTACTCTCCAATTAACAAATTTTGACGAAGTTAGAATCTTGACAAAAAATGTAAAACATATATCACGTTTTGAAAAACCAGGGTTGTTTGTAGTAGATTGGGAGCAAACTTTAAACAACATCGTGTCTTAAAAAACGAGTTCTTCCGTACTTAGTGGGCTAAAATATTAAATAATCACCACTAGTCACTGGTCACTGGTCACTGGTCACTGGTCACTGCTTACAACCAATTTCCAATCAAAACATAAGGAGCCCAGTAAATGGGGTGTTCGTATTGAGGGTCTTTTAAAATAGCCAATTGAGATTTACGTAAAACTTCTGCTTTCGTTTGTTGGGTATTAGTTAACTGCTTGTAAAATTTCCCCATGAATTCAGCAGTTGCCTCATCATTAATAGACCATAATGTTGCCACAGTACTGCGAGCACCTGCCCTAACAGCAATTCCTGCTAATCCCAACGCCGCACGTTTATCTCCTGTTGCAGTTTCACAAGCACTGAGAACTAAAAGTTCAATAGCTTGTTGCTGATTTTGTTGATTGTTCTCGAGTAAACTATCGAATTCATCAATCTGAATCCGACTATCCCAAGTTAAGATAAAAGTCTCTGATGCTTTAGAGCTAAAGTTCCCGTGAGTAGCAATGTGAACAACTGGAAAAGAAGCTGATTGAATTTCCTTGTGGAGATTTTTCCTGGTAAATTCTTTATTCAAAAGAACTAAACTAGGGACTTCAGATTTAATTTCCTTCAATTCCATTTCTACATATTTAAGAGAGGAAAAGCCTTGCCTTGCTTCAGTTAGCCCAGCACTTAGGACTTTCAAGTTTTCCTGGCGCAATTGTTTGGGAGGTAATAACTGCAAACTAGGTGTAAGTGCAACGTTATACTTTTCTATTAAAAATTGCTTGCCATCATGTAATGCTGCCATAGGAATATTTCGCAAGACACCATCTAGCACAAAAACTAATGTCTTAACTTCACTTTTGCCTAAGTCAGTTTCGCTCTTGCGGAGCAACCAATCATAAAGTTGTTGTGACAATGCCATATAGTCATCTCTAGAACGAATGACTATAGTTTGACGGAGCTTTTCTACAAGATTTTCTAACTGATTTTGCTCGACTGGAACTGCATAATGACTCAGGGTTTGTTGTGGTAAACTGAGAATAACTTCTAACCGATCTGGCAAAATGATGGGATAAATAACAGCAGCATTAGCATCAAAGCGATCGATAGGATTGGGTTTTGCATCTAAGCATGCTTCTTGAAAAAAGTTATCTAATTCCGCTAATTGTAAAGACTCAATAACTTGACGGGCTTGACGTAGAAATTCTTGGGTTGGCTCTGTTGTACCTGGTTGTAAAAGCAGGCTAACCAATTCTCGATAAACTGGTTCTACTCTTTCCCGAAAAGAAAATTGCACGTCTGGTTCAACAGTAACTAGTTCGTTGCGTAAGACTTGCAGAGTTTTTACCGCTTGAGTATAAGCTGCGATCGCTCCAGATACATCCCCCTGTTTTTTTAAAAGGCGTCCAAGCTGCCATTGCCAAAGATAAGCAATATCTGGTGTATTATAAGATTGAGCAAGCATTAAAGCTTTCTGGGTTAAATCTTGGGCAATAGACCATTGCTGAGTTGTTTCGTACAAGCTACCAAGTCTCCCCAATGCATGAATTTCTGCTTGCTTGTCTCCTATGCTTTTTGCTTGTTCCACAGTCGTTGCAACCAGTTGGGCAATAGTTGCTATAGTTGGTGCATCGTGAACTTTTGCCTGGGACATACGAGTTAAACTCCGAGCAAAGTTAAGTCGCATATAAACAACCCCCCGACTTGCAGGAAGATTGGCAAGTTGAGGTTCAATTTTCCGGCTTAATTCCCGCGCCAAATCCCATCGTTTTATATCAACTAAGGTGTTGAGTTGATTGAGATTGGCTCTAAGTTTGAGGATTTGTGAAGGAGAAATAGCTACAACTTTTTGATAAAAATTTAAAGCCGCTTCCATATCTTGATTTGCACGGGCTATGTTCCCTAGATCAATCAAAGTAGCACTTATATCTAATGGTAATTGTAATTTTTGCGCGATCGCCAGACTTTGTTGCAACAATTGCTGTGCTTGTTCTAATTTGCCTACTAAACGCAGGTTAGTGCCTAAGTTACGCAATCCGGCGGCTTTAATTGGGGAGTCAGGCTGTTTTTCTAGAATTTGGCTGACTTGTGTCAGAGTAGATAAGGCTCGACGATGTAGCCCTAAAGCTCTGAAAGCTTGAGATTGGTTGACAAGACTGCGGATAACTCCTGTTTGATTTTCTGCTTGAGTATAAGTTGCAGTTGCTTTTTGCCAGGTTGCAAGCGCCGCATCAGGTTGTCCAGTCGCTAATTCCAAACTTCCTCGCGTATTCAGTACTTGAGCTAAAACTTTTAATTGTTCTTTAGATTGAGAACTTGGTGCTTTCCCCCAACTTTTTAGCAATTCCAAACTTTGATTAAGTACGGTTTTTGCTTCAGACCATTGCCCCAATTTTTGGTAAGCTAATGAGAGATTGCTTAAAACTCTAGCTTGATTGAGTTGATCTCCTTGTAGTTGATAAGCTTGGAAAACTTTTTGCCAGATTGTGACAACTTCTAAAAATTGCTCGGTTTCATACAACTCCTTACCGCGATTCTCCTGTTGTAATATGTCCTTCACCCCGCTTTCTTCTTGTAGGGAAGGGATAGGATAGGTTAACTGAGAATTGGTATTAGAAGCAACAACTTGCCTCAAATTTGTGCCAGTCATCAATAAAGCGATCGCTAGCCCTAACAACATCCTTTGGATGAATGTGAGTAGACGACGATAAGATGGTATATCTCTAATTTTCATAGTTAGCTTCTCTGCTTGTCGAATCCCAACACCATAACCTTTGCAATTTTACTTTCCTTTACAATCAGTTGAAGATAACCAAGGGCTGTGGGGAGTGACAGCAGAAGCTTGCGCTGTCAGAAAAATTTCACCTTTGGAATTAATCGCGATCGCTTGAGCTTCAGCAATTGACTCTTGCTCCTCTGCTCCTCTGCTCCTCTGCTCCCCTGCTCCCCTGCTCTCTCTTGGAATGGGAGATGTATCCAAATCCTGTAATGAAATATCCGCATTCAATGTACTTTCAGGACTAGGCAAAAGCCCGCCCCGTCCAGTCACCACAAACTTACCAACCGCTTGTCCTGGGTTAGCCCGACAACCTTGAGCAATCAGATTAGAAGCATCAGCCAATTGAACAGGTAAGTCTACCAATCCTTGAGTTGGGTCAACATCAGGAGTTTTAATTTCCACAGCTCCACTAACCCCATACGTAGAACTAGCAGTGATATCGCTCAAAGCTGTCTCTTGGAAGCGGAACTCAGTCCCAAAAACACTCTGAGCTGAAATTTTAATGTTACCTCCCCGTCCTTCCAATGCATCAGCTTTGATATCGCTATTTTCTGAGGAAACTGTCACCAAAAAAGTTGTATTAATATTAATATTGCCGCCATTTCCCTGCCCACTGGTAGTTCCTGCTGTTGCAGAAATTAAGCTACCTTGACGCATTTGGATGATATCCCTCACTTGCAATGAAATTTCACCACCATCATCAGAAGCCGTTTCCGCTAAAATCTTTCCTTGTTGGTCAAGCAAAAGCGAACGAGCAGTGAGGTTAATATCACCAGCCTTTCCAGTTCCAGTTGCTTGTACATACAACCCACTACTCGCCTTACCATCTGGAGAAGTTCCAATGAGATTAACCGTACCAGATGCATTAATTGTGATATTTCCTCCCTCACTTCCACCAAAAGTAGAAGCAGAGATGCTTGCTCCATTTTGAACGGACAGATTGTTGGTATTAATAGTTAAGTTGCCCGCAGGTGCTTCCCCAAATGTTGAAGTAAACAAACCACTCAGAGACTGACCAAGCGTAGAAGTCCCAACGAGTTCAACTGTATCTGTAGCTGTCACGTCGATTTTTCCACCAGGTGCTAGACCATTGGTTGTTGCCTGAATTTGAGCACCATCCCGTAACAGTAATTGCCTGGTGTTAATACCAACACTTCCTCCCACACCGCGATCGTATGTAGAAGCGGAAATTCGTGCTCGTTCTCCTTGGAGAGTCAATTGTTCGGTTGTTAAAGTTACATTACCTCCTTGACTTGTTGCTCCAGTCTCTACCTGAGCGAACAAACCACTGAATTGTGAATCTGTAGCTTCTCCCCGCACTTCTACTGTAGGAGCAACGACAGAAAGACTGCCAGCATTACCAGAGCCAAATGTACCAGCCGACACCTGAGAACCGCTCCGAACACTTAATGTTTTGGTATCGATCGCGATATTTCCACCCTGACCGCTTGCTCCTGGTTCAACTTGGCTAAATATACCACTAGCTTGGCTGGCAATTAGGTTGCCTATCAGTTCTACTTTCCTAGTCTGAATCGCTATATTACCTGCATCTCCGTCATTGAACGTAGAAGCAGATATCCTTGCTCCATCGCGGACACTCAAATTTCCAGTTTCAATTGTGATGTCTCCAGCTTTTCCAGATCCAGTTGTTTCAGTAAACAAGAGACTGGGAAATGGCATATCAAATAGTTTTGACTCTCCTACTATGGCAATAGAGTTCGAGGCTTTCACTGTTAGGTTACCGCCCAATCCACTACTTTTCGTATTGACAGCTACCTGCGCTCCATCCCAAATGCTTAAATTTTTAGTATCAATTATAACATTACCACCAGACCCCATCCCTGTCGTCTGAGTTCCTATGATACTGAGGTTGGTCAATTCTACATCAGCAGACCGAATAGTCATGTTCCCTCCATGACCCGCACCCTCTGTTTCTGTAAAAACAACTGTGTTAACCCCATTGAAGGTCATTTTCTCAGCTTCCAGAGTCACGTCTCCCCCTGAAACTGAACCAGATGCTATCGTCTGTATCTCAGAATCACTTACCAATAATTGATTAGCTCGGATCGCAATTCCACCACCACTTACGGTACCATCGACATCCGTCAAAGCAGTAATACTTGAATGGTTTGTTAAGTTCACTGCCTGCCCTTGAATTTGAACGTTACCGCCACCTGAACCGCTAGCGTCAATTGAAGATTCTTGAAGTTGAAGATTTTGAAATGTCCGAACACCTGTATATCCCAAAGCAAACCCTTGAGATGTTGGATTTAAACTGACAAAACTGTCATCATCCATACTGCCCAGTTCAATTCGTCCGCCAGGAACAGTGATATTTCCATTTGCCCCCATGACTTCACCACCAACAAGTGCCAAGGTTGTATTAGATTGTCCTTGAAGCCCAGCTGGTTCTCCAAAAAAGTTTGTGACTGTTCCATCCCCATTAAATTGGGATTGATTCACAATGGCACCCGTATTTTTACCGAATTGCAAGCCAATAGGAACGCTAATGGTTAACAAAGGGGTGGTAGGATTGGTAACGCTGAATTCATCTCCATTGGAAAGTTTTAAACTATTGGCAGTAGTTGCAATAAAGGAGCCACCAATATTGAGCGCGGCGTTTGGACCAAAGATAATACCATTTGGATTAATCAGAAACAGGTTGGCTTTGCCTTGAGTCTGAATTAAACCATTAATATTAGATATGGCTCCACCAGTCACACGACTAATGATATTTTCAATACTTGAGTCATTGTTGAAAATACTAGCTCCTCCTGTGGGAACAGAAAAGGTAGTGAAGCTGTGAAACAGGTTATTGCCTACCTGTGTTCCTCCTGTAATGACAAAATCTAGACTCGGTGTTGCTCCACTCGTCACAACCGTTGGGTTAGACAGCGTGCTATCCGGAGAAATTTGTGCGATCGCAGGATTGGTCAATGTAAAAAAAACATACGTAAATTGACTGATGAGCTTGATAGGGTTATTGTATAAAATTTTTTTTGATATTTGGACGCCTAGTGGCTTAGCGTTCATATCGATAATTTGATAAGAAGGTAAATGTTAAGAGAAATGGCATAAGTTCTGGTGGGTAAATTTGCTCAGATCCCCGACTTCTTTAAGAAGTCGGGGATCTTGCAACCCCTCAAGAATACACGATCTGATATGGGATAACTGTTCTGTTGTAATTCACAATAGCTTCTAGTGTAAAGTTCTACTAGAAAAACTTTATACCTTGGATTGAACTTGTTCCAACCTCAACCTTACTTACCCTCATCCCCGAATGGCGCGAAGAAAGGGCAGAAGGCAGATGGTAGAGGGCAGAAGGAGAAACAAGGGACATGGGATTAAGTTTATAGTAAGTAGGTAGCAACAGGGTTTTTCTTTTTTTAGAAGCGCAACGCAATTGATGATAATATGGTTAATATTTTTGTTATAAAAGTAAATTTTTTTCAGGATGACGCTCAATAGAGTTTAAAAAAAGTTTAACAAGTTTAGCTATGTGCTGCTTATGTTGATATCCCGAACTGTAAATACGAGTCAATGGTAAAATATCACCCATTCTCAATACGAAAATAACTCGATAAACCCAGCCTTCATCAGTATCCAAAGTTTCTACACTAACATCTACAACTTCATCTAATGAATGTAGAAAAACTGTTTTTCCTAATATTCCAAACCATCTGCTACGACTTAGAATCATTCTGTTAGCTTCTTTATCAAAAGTACAAGTTATAGACAAACCACTGGCTATGCTTGATAAAGCCAAAAAATCCAATAATAGCGATATTGCTACACTAATATAGCCTTGCTGTCTATCATCTTCCTGAAATTCTAAAGATTTTTCTAAAGGATTTACTAGGAAACTTTTAATGGAGGATATTACAGACTGAAATTGCTCTAAATCATATTTGCTATAGTCAAAACTTCTAAAAGGTATGCTTTCTGTATCAGTTAATAACAAAATTTGATATTTGTAATATATCTTCCCATCACTATTAGTATCAGTTTTAGTTTCTAGTTCAACTCCCCGCAATCCCGAAAATACTTTTTTACTTTTTTCATTACCAAACCAGTCTATTTCAATCAATTTACACAAAGTTGTGAGAGATGTTTCTTGTATATAAGAATGGCTACATTTGAGTTGTGTTATAGGCGTAATTACCCAAGGAAACAGTAAGAAAATAAGTCCTAATCCACCAAAAAACATTCCAATCAATTGAGAGATTTTGGGGCTGATTGCAAAAGTTAGTTTACTTTGTGTTTGCTCGAAAGCTTCTGGATTTTGACGTTTGATAAAATATAACACTACACTGCAGTTAACTAAGAACAAAATAGTTTCTAATAAAATAAAACTTTCCATATACATAAATCAATTAACTTTTTTTACAAAAAACTATAAGAACCTGGACTGTCAGTCTTAATTTGTGGCATCCTGCCAGTTCTGCAAATTTGCTCAGTTTGCTGTTGATAGGATATTTTCATAACACCAGGCTCTTGCTCGGCATCTAAAGGTTTTTTCATGAATTGTTTGAGCTTGTTATCCTATTGTAGATATCAAAAAGTGCTTCACGTAAAGTATATATAGCAATCCTAAATCATTCGTGGGATAAAGAAACCCGGTATCTGGTAGATACCTGGTTTCTAAAGCTCAGTATTGTCTCATAGATCAAATATGATTCTTATAATGCCAAATTGTCTTAATTCATTTTGGATTAGTTAAAATTACTGAAAAAAGAAATATTGTCTTCCAAACTTCATATTTTTTTAGTTGAAATTACTCAAATTTTAAGCCATTTTAATAAAATATTTTTAGTATGAAAAGTCTATAAAGTTATTTTTTTTGATATTTATTTCTCATAAAATAAGATATTAATCTTAATAGATGATCTTGCGAACTTAAACTAAATCGTAAAAAAATATGCTTGACAAAGAAATTAAAATTAGGGCGCTGACAACTATCTTTTTGACTTCTCTACTGACTTGCTCCTTTACACTACCACAAATAGTTATGGCAGAGGCTAGAGAGGGATTACCAGGACGGCGAGTCGGAGGAGGAACACGTAGTGGATGCGAACTTAATGCCAAACAACTGATGGCATTAGCGCCCGAAAACAATTTAGGATTGACAAAAGCTGCGTATCCCACATTGTTTTTCTATGTACCCGAAACCTCTACTCCCAAAACAGTAGAGTTTATCCTCCGAGACGATAAGAACCGTTTAGTCTACGAGAAAAGTTTCACAAAAACTGGTTCATCCGGAATTATTAATCTCAGCTTGCCTCAAGCTAAATCTTTACCTCCACTAACCATTGATAAAAACTATCGTTGGTATTTGTCAATGATTTGCGAGCCAAAGAATAGAGCTAAAGATATTGTTGTATCTGGTTGGATTCGACGAGTGCAACCAGACCCCATATTTATGAAGAAGTTAGAACAAACAAAAACAGATGCAGAGCGTGCTGATTTGTATGCCAGTGCGGGACTTTGGCAAGATGCACTTGTCACATTAGCTCAACCTCGTTACACTCAACCTAATAACTCTCAGTTGGCTACAAGTTGGACAAAACTTTTGCAAACTGAAAAATTAGAAGCGATCGCACAAGAACCGCTTTTAAGTAATCGTTAGTGGTTAGTTGATAGTGGTTAGTGGTTAGTTGTCAACCATTAACCTACTCGCCACTCTCCACTCCCTACTCCCCACTCCCTACTCCCTACTGTGATTCCTCAATTTACCAAAAAATTGTCTTCGCTACTATCAGTTGTTAATAGCTACTGTCAGCACAAAGCCATTGCAACATTAAGTGTCAAACAATCGGTTCTTGCTGCCAGTATTCTTATGGCAGGCTTAGTACTAGCTACCAGATACACTGGTGCATTGCAGTTTTTGGAATTACTTGCCTTTGACCAAATGGTGCGCCTTGTATCGAATTCCGAGCCAGACGAACGACTTTTGGTTGTGACAATCACAGAAGCTGATATTGAGCAACTGAAACAGTGGCCTATCTCAGACCAAACCCTTGCCAAAGCCTTAAAGAACCTGCAACAATATAAACCTAAAGTCATTGGAATAGACCTTTACCGCAATCTTCCAGTACCACCTGGTGAAAATGCCCTGCTCAAGGAACTTCGCCTTCCCAATGTAATTAGTATTTATGAACTTGGGGGTATGGATACTGAAGGAGTTGCTTCTATTCCCGGTGTATCTCCAGAACAAACAGGTTTTAACGACTTACTGCTCGATCCCGATGGTGTTATCCGTCGTAATTTAATGTACGCATATGAAGGTGAGAAAAAGTATTACTCTTTCTCTCTGCGATTGAGTCTCAAATATTTAGCCGAACAAAATATTTCATTCAAAACTACACCAGATGGATTGCAATTAGGCAGTACCACCTTTCCTGCTTTAAGTACTCATTCTGGTGGGTATCACAATCTTGACAATGCGGGCTACCAAGCGATCGCGTCTTATCGTTCGGCGGATGTAGCGAGACAAGTCACTTTCAGCCAAGTGTTACGCGGAGAAATCAATCCGAATTTGGTAAAGGATAGGGTCGTCTTAATTGGCACAACTGCACCCAGTATTAAAGACATCTTTTTCACTCCTTATAATGCAGGACAGTCAGCAAAACCAAGAACGCCAGGAGTTTTCCTCCATGCTCAATTTGTGAGCCAACTCTTAAAGACTACGCTAGATCGAGAACCGTTAATTTGGTTTTGGTCGGAATGGGAAGAAGCCCTATGGATATTTTCATGGGCTTTGATAGGTGGTGTGTTGGCTTGTCGGCTTCGACATCCTCTTTTTTTAGGGGTAGTTGGAGTTGTTTCCTGGGCTGGCTTATATGGCGTTTGCTTCTACATTTTTCTTCAAGGGGGCTGGATACCTTTTGTTCCTGCATCGCTGACATTAATTACTACAGGAATTAGTACATTTTGCTACGTTTTATTACGTAGTTCTCTTCACGATCCCCTCACCGATTTACCCAATCGAGACTGTTTTCTCAAGAGTTTGGAAGTGGCGATCGCAAACTCACAATTTCGGCAAAATATGCGATTTGCGGTGTTATTTCTCAATCTAGATCGCTTTAAGATTATCAATGAAAGCCTTGGTTACCAGGTAGGCGATCAACTCCTAAAAAATACAGCACAAAGATTAAAAGCTAGTGTCAGAAGTAGAGGAACGGTTGCAAGGGTGGGAGGAGACGAGTTTGCGATTTTACTGGGAAACATTAACCATACCAGCGAAGCGACTCAGTTAGCCGATGAACTCCAACAGCAAATCAGTCAACCCTTTCAAAAAGATGGGCAAGAAATATTCACGAGTATTAGCATTGGTATAGCCTTTAATCAAAGCGAACTTAACTACCATCCAGTAGAATTACTGAGAGACGCCCATATAGCTATGTACCGAGCAAAAGACTTAGGTAAAGCACGTCACCAAGTCTTTGCAACAGGTATGCATACCCAAGTCATCAAGCGCTTTCAACTGGAAGCAGATCTCCGTCGGGGAATAGAATTAGAAGAACTATATCTTGTATACCAGCCAATAGTGTCTCTCATTACAGAAACAATAGCTGGTTTTGAAGCGCTTATCAGGTGGAACCATCCCAAATATGGTTTTGTCTCTCCTTTAGAATTTATTTCAGTTGCAGAAGAAACTGGTCTCATTATTCCTTTAGGAAAGTGGATTTTTCAAGCCGCTTGTCGTCAATTATCTATATGGCAAGCCCAATTTCCTGCAAACCCGTCCTTAATGATGAGTATAAATCTTTCTGGGCAACAGTTAACTCAACCTGATTTAGTTGAATACGTTGAACAATCGTTAAAAGAAACCGGATTAGATGGGCGGAGTGTAAAATTAGAAATTACCGAAAGCGTAGCCATGAAAGATGTTGAAGCAGCTATCTCTATAATGCTACGACTGAGAGGCTTAAATTTAAGACTAAGTATAGACGACTTTGGTACGGGATATTCATCTCTAAGTTATCTCCACCGCTTTCCTGTGAATACGTTAAAGATAGACCGCTCATTTGTTAGTCGAATGGAAGACACTGATGAAGATGCCGCAATTGTTCAGACTATCATCATGCTAAGTCATTCATTGGGGATGGATGTTGTTGCTGAGGGTGTAGAAACAGTCGAACAAAAAGCAAAATTGCAAGCGCTCAATTGTGAATACGGACAAGGCTATTTCTTCGCCAAACCTCTAGATAGCAAGACAGCAACAGCGTTATTGCAAAGCCAGTTTTCCACACTAGATAGCTGTTCAGTGGAAGAACAGTACAAGATGCCTCAAGCATGAAGGTATACGGGACGGTCTTCAGTAAGAAGGCGCATTACAGCAGTTTTCACCTAAATGAACCACATCGTTTGTAGGGGTGCAATGCCTTGCGCCCCTATGATTGTGGTCTATTGATTCCTTTGATAGAGGTTACCAAGGACAGCATCTTTTATCCTACTAAATCAGGAAGAGCCTAATTTAGAGATGTGATAGCATTCTGTGGTGCTAATTAAGCAAGTCCTTGGGTTCATCTTTTTCACGCAAAAAGATGCACTCCAGAGAGCTAAGGAGTTTTGTCCTATGTTGAAAAAGATGAGAGCCTTTCAAAGCTGGTGTCTGTCAATTAATCCTGATGGTTCTACTAGCTGGGCTAATTTGGATAACAAATTTGCCTATAGCCTCGACTGAGGTTTTTGCCGCCCATTCCTATTGAAAAAGGCGATTTTTTGAAAACAAACGTTCATCAGGAGGTTAACAAATGACAGCTACAAACAGTAAGCACAAAGTTCGTTACGCTGTTGTGGGATTGGGGTGGATTGCTCAAGCAACTGTCCTGCCTGCTTTTGCCCAGGCCGAAAATTCACAACTGGTTGCCTTGTTTTCTGAAGACCCACTTAAGCGTGAAGAACTAGGCAAGCAGTATGGAGTTAAGACTTATTCCTATGATGAGTATGACAACTGCTTAAGAAGCGGTGAAATTGATGCAGTTTACATAGCACTACCCAACCATCTGCACTGCGATTACACCGTGCGAGCGGCAAATACTAAAGTTCATGTGCTTTGCGAAAAGCCAATGGCAGTCACAGAGCAAGAGTGCGAACAGATGATTCGTGCGGCTATTGATAATAACGTCAAGCTGATGATTGCTTACCGTCTGCACTTTGACCAAGCAAATATGCAGGCAGTAGAGATTGTCAATTCTGGAAAAATTGGCGATCCCCGTATCTTTAACTCCGTATTTACTCAACAGGTTGTTGAAGGTAACGTGCGGTTAGAGCCAATCTCCAATGGCGGCGGTACAATTTACGATATGGGTGTGTATTGTATCAATGCTGCCCGATATCTGTTTCGAGACGAACCCACTGAAGTCTTAGCTTTAAGTGCAAGCAAAGGCGAAAAGCGTTTTGAAGAAGCTGATGAAATGACTAGTGCTATTCTGCGTTTTCCGGGAGAGAGACTGGCGACTTTTACGTCTGGCTTTGGTGCTGCACCAGTTTCGACTTTCCAAGTCGTGGGTACAAAAGGCGATTTGCGGATGGACTCAGCATACTCTTATCAGGGAGAACTGAAGCAACAAATCACCATCAACAATGAAACACAGGAACAATCCTATCCTGCAGGAAACCAATTTGCAGCAGAAATTGTCTACTTCTCAGACTGTGTGCTCAGTGGGAAAGACCCAGAACCATCAGGTGAGGAGGGATTAGCAGATATTCGCATTACCCGTGCTATCAACACTTCAGCACAAACGGGTCAGCCCATACAGCTTAGCGAGTTTCAGCGCCAGTACAGACCATCAGCCCAGCAAATTATTCAACGTCCTGAGACTCAACAACCAGAATTGATTCATGCAGCAGACCCTTCGGGTAGGTCGTAAATGAAAATTCTGGTTCAATACCAGAAACACTCACCGCTGTCAACGCTCGTAAACTCCAACGAGCCGCGCCTGCTCAATCACATGATTAGCGATCGCATCAAGAAGTTGCTGGCAGTTCAAGCCCGGTTTGAGGTCGAGTTCTGTGTCCAAGGCATACAACCAAAAATAGTAATGATGAAGACCGTGACCTTCTGGCGGCATTGGTCCGGTATACCCTGGTTTATCAGAACTGTTCATGCCTTCGATGAACTTGCTGTCACTTGCTTCAGCAAGCTGACTGACAGTTGGCGGAATGCCGTAGAGCACCCAATGTGTAAATCCGTAAGGAAGCGGCGCATCTGGGTCATGGCAGATTAATGCCAGTTGTTGAGTCTTCGGTGGCAGTCCGCTCCACTCTAATGGAGGTGAGACATTGTCGCCCAGAGCGGTGTAGTGTTTGGGAATACGATCGAGGGAGGAGAATGCAGGGCTGGCAATCCGTAAATCCTTAATATTCAGAGCCATGAGAAATTTCCTTCCGATGCAACAGATTAAGTCGGCATCAACAGCAGAGTGTGTCGGTGTCCATATTAATCGTGATTTTATCTGTTATTCAAAACATCATCCAATAGAGGGGTTAACAAAAGGTTAAGTCCCCGTTAATCGTTCTGCAGATACACCTGCCTTATACTAAGCTTCCTGTCTGAGAAGATTTTTCATCCCCTACTCCCTATTCTCTTAGAAGATTCATAATGACTACCCTTGAACAATTGAAAGCATGGCATGGTAAGGCATTGAAACCCGATGATGCAAAGGCGGCGATCGCTTACTTTTGTTCAATGACTGATTAACTGTAGCGAGAGCTTTTACTTTTTTAGGATGTGTTGAGAATAAAGGCTTGAAATATTAAGAGTGCTGTTAAAAAAGAAAGGAAAAAAGACTATGTACAACAATAGCGCAGGCATTGACTGGTCAGTTTGCGACCAAAAAAACTTTTACTTCAGTCACCCCTACTTAAGTCAAAAAACACAGCAGATTTATCTGACAGATATTAAGCGCTTGTTACAAAAGTTACTTACTTGTATACTCATTCTGTTATTGAGTGTTGGTATCGTATTGCTTAGTGGTTGGTTAAGTCCTGCCTATGGCTATGAGGATTTGGCTAGCGTTGGCAGTACTCTTTTGGCACAAGTTGACCCAGAATCTAATTTTGTGACAGAAGCTGTAGAAAAAGTAGAGTCTGCTGTCGTTCAGGTGAATGTCTCCCGTGCTTTAGGAGGAGATGTGCCAGATGTCCTCAAACCGTTTCTAGGTGGTGTTCGAGCAGCTCCACCTTCGGCACAAATTTTGCGGGGAATTGGTTACGGTTTTGTGATTGACTCTGCTGGTCTGATTCTGACCAATGCTCACGTTGTGGATGAAGCAGATACAGTTACCGTCTCCTTCCAAGATGGTCGGATCTTGAAAGGTAAAGTTTTAGGGAAAGATCCGGTGACCGATGTAGCTGTTATTCAGGTACAAGCAGAGAACAAGTTACCGACGGTTGTCATGGGTGATTCTGATAAAGTCCGACAGGGGCAATGGGCGATAGCTATTGGTAACCCCCTCGGTTTACAAGAAACCGTAACGGTTGGCGTGATTAGTGGAACTGAGCGATCCAGTGTAGACATTGGTATACCGGATAAGCGCATTGGCTTTATTCAAACTGATGCCGCAATCAATCCCGGTAATTCTGGTGGACCACTTTTAAATGCCTTAGGTGAAGTCATTGGCATTAATACTGCTATTATTGGGGGAACACAGGGTCTTGGCTTTGCTATTCGCATCAACGGCGCAGCAGTAATTGCCCAGCAGCTCATTACCATGGGGAAAGTTGAACATCCTTATATTGGTATCCAAATGGTCACTCTCAACTCGCAAGTCAAGCAGCAAATTAACAACGCTTTTAACAGCAAGATTCAGGTTGAAGATGAGCAAGGAATTAACGCTTAGTCGATCCACAAGAGCCATTACTACCAGCCAAACTAATGCCAGAAGAATTCCATAAGTTATCAGAAGCACTCACGCGGGGTGAACCAAACCGCGAAGAAATTGCTGCTAATATTGCGTATATTTCCAATATACGAGAAATGATCTAACAAATTTGCCGTAATTCCCTATAACAGAGAAAAACGGAACATTGACATTCCCCACCTTTTTAAGAAGGTGGGTTTTTGGTATAAAAAACAATCAACCTTAAGCACCCTGACCCAAATTTTGCATCAGTCCACCATCTATAAATAAGGTTGTACCGTGAATATAACGTCCATCCTTGGATGCCAGGTAAACAGCAGCATGGGCAATTTCCTGTGGCTCAGCAGCTCGTTTCATCGGAATTGACTCCACCTGCTGTTTCCACACCTGTGGATCGTCAAGTCAAACTAGTGAAATCCTCTGCTGCTGGGGCTTTTCCCTTTAGTTAATTGCATAGCTGCCTTTTCAATTGCCCCTCTGATTGCCACTACAATTTAACAGTTTGCTGCTGATAGAGCGCTTAACGGTCTCCTTTAAATCCAAAATTACCGAAGGGATTTCAATCTGACATGGTTCCGTCTGGGAGAATCGCTCCCTGGAGATTGGCACCATCCAAATTTATATTGGTTATGTCTGCCTCTCGCGGGTTTGCCCGACCTAAGTCAGCTTTACCGCATTTTGCCCTTGCACGGCATACTTTACCGCCGACACATCCGTCACATCGCCCAGGTCGTCGTTTAGCTGAAATGAATCCGCAAGCCATTCGCATTTTTCACCATTTGGATGATGTTGGATTTACGCCTCAGTTGGAGCTACCTGCGGTCACCATCGGCTTGATTCGCAAGTTTTTGCCGTTACTTGAAAAGCACGTTACGAACCAATCAGTCGATATAGATATGTTGCCAGCTTAGTAGTTGAATCGCGATCGCTATTTGCACTCATGTATTTGCTTGGAATACGACACCAGTTTGGGCTGTATTGGTTGTTAGCATCGCGATCGCTATGCTTGGTTCTGATTTGGAATGTCAAAAATACTTAGTCATTCAGCGCACTTTGACTTACGTATTAATATTGAGTAGTCAATCTAATGACGCCCAGCCAATTTCTCTTAGAGAGCCAAATTTAGAATTGCTGCCAAAAGTTGTATCGAAAGGTAGATAAGCACTTGCGCCATTTGATAGAAGATTAAACATAATATGCATTACATTACTATTAGGAAATGCAGTTTCCTATTCATAAAACCCCCTCTTTAAAAAGATAGCGCTGCTTAGGGCAACCAGAAGTGAGTCAAAAGTACCGGAACCACGATTATTGTTGAGGATTTAGTTGATCGATTCGGTGTCCTTTCTGGTGGCGCTTGGGATGCATCCCCGTAGACGGAGGTTGTTTTGCCGATCGCTCGCTCAGGACAACAGCAACAGGCAGGTTTGAAAATGGCACAAATGCGACAAGAAGTAGCACAGCAAGAACAAGCATTACGGATTGAGGCTCAAGCTGCTTGTTAGAATTGATAGACGGAATGAACGTGGCCAATGTTTAACAACATCAATGACATTTTTAGAGGTGGAGAGATGGCTGCCCGGATCAATGCCTTTGACTGGTGCCAAACCCCATTAGGAGCAATCAAAGACTGGTCGCAAAGCCTCAAGTCGTTGGTTAAGACGTTGCTGACCTCACGCTATCCAATGGTACTGACTTGGGGGCCAGAATTCACGCAGTTTTACAACGATGCCTACTCCCAGCTAATTGGCGATAAACACCCAGCAGCACTTGGTATTGATATCCGGATCGCACTAGCAGAGGCCTGGGATACGCTCGGTCCTATGATCGAAACGGTGATGTCAACCGGCGTTGCAAATTGGACACCCGCATTACTGCTCGTCTTAGAACGCTCCGGCTACCGTGAGGAATCTTACTTTAGCGTCTCTCATGCCCCGGCTGAGGACGACTCCGGGCAAATCGTCGGGATGCTCGCCGTGTGTAGTGAAGTGACTCAACAAGTCTTGGGCGATCGACGACTGCGGTTGTTACGTGACTTAGCCTCTAAAGTCGGTCAGACGCAGAGTGTTGAGGCAACTTGCCTTCAGGCGATCGCTGCCATTGCTCTACACCCAATGGATGTGCCTTTTGCCCTCCTCTATTTGCGTGAAGGGGACGGCAAAACCCTGACTCTACGCGGGGCTGTAGGTCTGCAAGCCCTAGAAGGAGCGAGTCCGCATTCAGTCGTGGTGACAGACGACAACGATATTTGGTCGCTGGCGGACGCGGCCAGGGGTGAAACGGTCTTGATGGAAGCGGTCGATCGTTACACAACTGTACTGGGTGGGCCTTGGAGCGAACCGGTTCGCTCTGCACTGGTAATGCCAATCGCCTCATCTGGACAAACTGCCCCTTTGGGTGTAATCGTTGTCGGCATTAGCCCTAACCGTGCGCTTGATGAAGGATATCGTTCATTTTACGAACTGCTGATCGGTCAAGTATCGATTTTAATCCGCAACGCTCAGGCATATGAGGAGGAACGAAAACGAGCCGAAGCTTTGGCAGAACTCGATCGCGCCAAAACCACCTTCTTCAGCAATATTTCTCACGAATTCCGCACGCCCTTAACTCTGATGCTGGGGCCAGCAGTTGATGCTTTGAATGATACTGAAGCGCCTCTGCCATCTCGCCAACGGGAACGTATTGAAATCTTACATCGCAATGGCTTACGCCTACTCAAGCTAGTCAATACACTGCTGAACTTTTCCCGGATTGAGGCAGATCGGATTCAAGCCAACTACGAACCAACTGATTTATCGAATTATACTGCCGAACTTGCCAGTTTATTCCGCTCTGCGATTGAAGCCGCCGAAATGCACCTAACGATTGACTGTCCCCCATTACCAGAACCCGTTTATGTCGATCGGGATATGTGGGAAAAGATTGTATTTAATTTGCTCTCTAACGCCTTCAAATTTACCTTTGAGGGAGAAATTGCCGTTTCGCTGTGCTGGCAGGAGAACCAGGTTCAACTTACCGTGTCCGATACAGGCATTGGCATCCCACAAGTAGAACTGCCCCGGTTGTTTGAACGATTCTACCGGGTGGAAAGCCGTCGCGGACGAACCTATGAAGGCTCAGGCATTGGATTATCACTAGTACAAGAACTGGTGCGATTGCATGGCGGCACAATTGACGTAGCCAGTGTAGTTGAAGGGGGCACAACATTCACCATCACTATCCCCACAGGTTGCGCTCACCTGCCAAGCGAACGTCTACGAAGCAGCGAAGCCGAACGCATCAATGTAAATTCGACGCAGACATCAACTGCGCTCGGTGCATCTGCTTATATAGAGGAGGCTTGGCGCTGGCTACCCCAAGAGGAGGGGGAGAGGGGGGGACAAGGGGAGGGGGAGAAATATTTCCCTCACTCCCCCACTCCCCGTATCCTCCTGGTAGATGACAATGCAGATATGCGAGATTACATCCAACGTTTATTGGGTGACAGATACACAATTGAAGCAGTAGCAGATGGCTACAGCGCCCTTGCAGCAGTTCGCAGACAAGTTCCCGATCTTGTTCTTAGCGATGTGATGATGCCGGGACTGGATGGCATTGGTTTGGTGCAAGCATTACGGGCTGATTCTCAAACAAAAGAAGTGCCGATTATTTTGCTATCTGCCCGTGCTGGTGAAGAATCACGTGTCGAAGGACTGCAAAGGGGATCTAATGACTATTTGATCAAGCCGTTTTCAGCCCGTGAACTGCTGGCACGAGTGGAGACAAATCTGCAATTAGGACAACTTCGACAGCAAGCACGGCGCGAAAGTGAGGATCGGTTGCGACTGGCGATTGAGTCAGCAGAGTTAGGTACTTGGGATTTTAATCCTATCACCCGAACGCTGAAATGGGACGAACACTGCAAGGCAATGTTTGGTTTACCGTCCGATGTTCTGATTAGCTACGAGGTGTTTTTAGCGGGGTTGCATCCCGACGATCGCGATCGCCTGCACGAGGTTGTGCAGTGGGCAATTAATCCTAATAGTGGTGGAAAGCTGGATGTTGAGTACCGCACAATCGGTATTGAGGACGGGGTCGAGCGTTGGATAGCTGCGAAGGGACAGACATATTTTAATCAAGCGGGAGAGGCTGTACGCTTGATTGGGACTGTCCTTAATATTACCAAAAAAAAACGTGTTGAAGCAGAACGGGAACAGTTGCTTGCCCGTGAACGAGTTGCCCGCGAACAAGCAGAAGCCGCGAATCGAATCAAAGATGAATTTTTAGCAGTCCTATCCCACGAGTTACGGACTCCCTTAAATCCAATTTTGGGTTGGACGAAACTGCTCAAAGGCGGTAGGTGTGATGCGATGAAAACGCAACAAGCACTTGATACGATTGAACGCAATGCTCAGCTACAGATCCAGTTGATCGAAGACTTGCTTGATGTCTCCAGAATTTTGCAAGGCAAACTCACCGTGAGTGTTTCCTCGGTAGATTTATCCACTGTGATTATAAACGCGATTGATACCGTGCGTCTAGCAGCCAATGTCAAATCGATTGATTTACAATATAAAATTTTAGATTTTGGATTGGGAGATAGTAGTGAAAATCTAAAATCTGCATTTCCAGACTCCTGCTTGGAAACGAGCCAAAGTCCTAAAATCCAAGTTATGGGTGATGCGGCACGATTACAGCAAGTAATATGGAATTTATTATCTAATGCCGTCAAATTCACTCCTAATTGCGGACAGATTCAGGTTGCTTTGTCAAAGGTTGAGCAAGCAGAAACTACGCTGGCTCAAATAACCGTCCGCGATACAGGAATTGGCATTCATCCCGAGTTTTTGCCCTATGTCTTTGAGTATTTTCGCCAAGAGGATAGTTCTACCACCCGCAAGTTTGGAGGTTTAGGCTTAGGACTGGCGATCGCCCGTCAAATCGTTGAACTGCATGGTGGAACTATCCACGTCTATAGTTCTGGTGAAGCACAAGGCACAACCTTTACAGTCAGCTTACCAATTCCTAAGCCACAAATCACTCAGTTACCGACGCCCTCGATTTCTAGCAATCAAATGCCAATACCCGCTCCACTAAAGGGATTGCAAATTCTCATCGTCGATGATGAATTGGATTCACTAGAACTAATTTCCTTTGTGTTGCAACAAAACGGTGCGACTGTCACCAATACAACCTCAGTATCCGAAGCACTAAAAGCCCTAACAAAAACCAACTACAATCTTCTGATTAGCGATATTGGTATGCCCGAAATTGACGGCTATCAATTTATACGCCTCCTCAGAACACTTCCACTAGATCGAGGTGGGCAGATTCCGGCGATCGCCCTCACGGCTTATGCTGGAGAGTACGATCGCAAACAAGCCCTGCAAGCAGGATTTCAACGGCATATTACTAAACCCATCGATCCTAATGAGATAGTTAAGGCAATTGCGATGGTAATTGGTCATGAAGAGAGAAGTAACTAGTACTGTTTTCCCGTTCTTGGCTTACCATCTGGGTATTGGGTTGGCGTGAGTGCATCTTCTAGCCGAGGTGTTCAATCGTCCCGCAGATTTCTTAAACCGCGAACAGGAAGTCGCTAGTGTAGACATGACCATGATGGAAGTTTCAAACGCATTGATGAATAAAATTTTAAGCTACTTGCTGCAAAATGCGAGAAAACAAGCAAAACTTGAAGTTACAGCGAAAATTGACTTGGGCATAAAAACATCAGGAGTAGTTTTAGAGGCGCTGAAAGCACATCTTGAATTAGTTAAAAATGAAGTGCTTGCCAACAATATTGACTTTGAAGAGCTTGAGAATGCCGACTATTGCGAGCAGTAGATATTTTTGGTACACCATTAATTATCAGCTTAAAGCTAAGCAAACTTCTTAACTAATCTGCGTCCAATTCTTACCGTTACTTAAAAAGCACGCTATACCGTGACTTTCTTAATAGATAGAATAAGCGTCATAGGCTGTGTAGGCGAAGGAGAAAACCCGTAATGCTCATAGAATTGCTTGGCTTCTTCTGATATGGCATGTACGACTAATCCACGGATGCCTAATATCTCTGCCGCTTGCATTGTACGAAACACCGCATCTTGTAGTAATGCTGCGCCTAAGCCTTGTCCTTTCCATGAAGTATCTACTCCAAGCCTTCCAAGAATTGCTACGGGTATCGGGTCGGGCATATTCCGTTTTATAGGGGATGGTGTTTCACTCAGTGCTAATGCTCCAGAGGAAAGGCAATAATAGGCAATCACTTTCTGCTCATCCGCAATAACATAGGTACGTGATGCACTGTTCTTTTGGTTAGCAACTGCACGGCGTTTTAACCAATCATTTAGGCTGGCAACCCCGCAATCAAAGTCATCTAATAGGTGGGTATCCGCAAGAGGCACAGGAGCTAGAAGAGTCATTTAATCCCACGGTTTTTTAACATTCATCAAGCGTTCAAATCCTTCATTGTGGGGCGGAGCATCAAGAACATTCAGAAAATGCTGGTATGTTTCTTCATCCACTTGCAGGAAGGTCTGGTCAAGCAGTGTATCCTCTGCCGCTCGTCGTGCAGCGTCAATCATAAAGTCAGAACATGATTTACTTTGAGCTTTTGCTGCTCGGTCAATAAGCGCCCGCACATCCTCACGGATACGCAAATTGACAGCGCGAGTAGGAATATCAGGAGTGTTATGGGAGTGCATAATGTTCTCTTGAGTCTTGTACCCTAGCATCTGACTGCTAGATACACAATGTGTATCTCTATTATAGGATCGCCCTTTCTCAAAAACAACCGTTTCTGAAAAGAGAGACAGGACGCATTCCTTTACTCATCTATTGTGAGCGTAGAAATTTGATGTCGAATGACAGAGATTTCTTTTGGGGATAAATTTGATTCAGCCTCGAAAAATGCTTCTAATGAGGCATGAAAGTTATGCTACCTAGTGCGCCATGATTTAAACAGTTATCAGTTGTCATGGAAGCTAGAAAAATGACAAACTTTACTGTTGGCGACTATTTAGTGCTTCGTCTCAAACAAATTGGCGTCAAGCATATTTTTGGTGTTGCTGGAGACTACAATATGGAATTTCTCGACCATATTGTCAATCAGTCAGGCATAGAGTTGGTAACAACCTGCAACGAACTCAATGCATCCTATGCTGCTGATGGCTATGGTAGAATCAATGGCATTGCTGCAGTTGTCACTACGTTTGGTGTTGGTGAACTCAGTGCTATTAACGGGATTGCTGGCGCTTATGCTGAACACGTCCCTGTTGTGGCGATGACTGGAGCTCCTTCCACTAAAATCCAGTCACAAAGATCGCTTGTCCACCATACGCTAGGCACTGGCGATTTCTCCATATTTGCCCAGATGTATGAGAAGGTAACGGCGGCTCAAGCATATTTGACAGTAGAAAATGCAACAGCAGAAATCGACAGAGTTCTGGGAGTCTGCCTTCTTAAGAAGTTACCTGTTTACATCTCCCTACCGATGGACGTTGCGTTAACTGAAGTGACTGCACAGTCAGATCCATTTATACCTCCTGTGTTCAAGAGCGATAGAGCCACCTTAGCTGAGGCAATTGATGCGAGTGTAACAATGCTGGAAAAGGCGGTAAAACCAGTCATTCTTGCTGATGTAGGCGTAGATCGCTATCGCTTGCATGAGGAATTGCGAAGTCTTCTTGCTACCACTGGATACCCTTATGCCACTATGACTATGGGCAAGGGACTTCTGGAAGAAACTCATCCCCAATTCATCGGGATATATAACGGTGCCATCAGCGATGATTATGTGCGAAGACGTATTGAAGAAGCAGATTGTGTGTTAAGTATTGGTGTCCTGATGACTGATTTTAACACAGGAAAGTTTTCTGCCCAACTCGATCCCGGTCGCACTATTGAAGTGCATGGGCAGTATCTTAAGATTAAGCGTGCAATGTACAACAATGTAGCAATGCAAGATTTTCTACCTGCTTTGAGCAAGCGGTTGCTGAAGCGCAATGCCGAAACGCTAGATTTAAAACCCAAGAAGGAGAATTTGGATACTGGCTTCACTACTCCTTTTCAACCCAACTCAACAGCAGCAATTACACAGCAGCGTTTTTGGTATAGATTTGCTCAATTCCTTCAAGAAGACGATATTGTTGTCGCCGAAACTGGAACTAGTTTGTTTGGTAGCGCGGTAATTCCTTTGCCGAAGGGAACCACTTTTGTAGGACAAGTGCTTTGGGGTTCGATTGGCTACTCAGTAGGTTCGGCACTTGGTTGTGCGTTGGCGAAGCCCACCGAAGGGATTGCAGCTCCCCAACGACGATCGATCCTACTAGTTGGTGACGGGTCATTCCAAATGACGGCACAAGAACTGTCAACAATGTTACGCTATGACCTCAAGCCAATTATTTTTCTGATTAACAACGATGGATATACGATAGAGCGTGACATCCACGGTGAGAGGATGCTATACAACGAGATTCAGCCGTGGAAATAT
This sequence comes from Scytonema hofmannii PCC 7110, assembly GCF_000346485.2. NCBI lineage: Bacteria > Bacillati > Cyanobacteriota > Cyanophyceae > Nostocales > Scytonemataceae > Scytonema > Scytonema hofmannii. The sequence continues at coordinate 1,441,048 of NZ_KQ976354.1, read as the reverse complement.
CACAAGCTTCATGAAGTTTTTGGTAACAATGGCTGGAGCGCGAAAGTAGGCACTGAGTCGGAGTTAGAATTAGCACTGCAACAAGTCGAACAAAATCGGGACAAGCTTGCCTTTATTGAGGTGGTGATGGACAAGATGGACAACCCAGAGATTCTCTTGAAAATGTTGCAAAAATAGTAAAATAGCAAAGAGAAACACGATTTGCTCGTTGGGTACCCTGAACAATGGCAGTGTGAAACGGTTTGTTTTGAAAGGATATAGCGGCGTTGGCAGATGTTATTCACGAGCAATTGACTGTATCAAACCCAACGACAACAGTACTAGCAATCAAACCTTGCAAAATTTTGCGCCGCGAAGCATTATTCTTCCTTGGGAGTTCTCTTAAACGACTCTATTTATTGCTGTAAAATCAATCATTCCTTTACCAATAACGATTACATCCGTATTGCGATCGCTAGTCATTAATGTTACCTTAAAAAAAGTTTGCAAAATTACATAAGTACAGTTAAATTATTGCTAGTAGTTGTTTTGAGGACAGATCGTGCGTAAACTGTCAGTAACTCTTCTCCTCATCCTGGGGTTTAGTGTATTTTTTAATACTACAACACGTGCTTCTGAAAAGCTCCCCCTAACCACTTTGGTTCTGCGCGACCACAACATTACCATCACTAGTACTCCAAATGGGTTTGCATATACAGTGAGATCTTCAGACGGTACCATACTTGATGCTCAACTGAATGATACTCAACTACAGGCAAAATATCCGGATGTTTATGATGCTATTCGCCCTGCAATGGCAGATGGTAAGGGAATTGACGCAACGGTATGGGGTGGAACTCAGCACGTTCCAACCAATGCTCTACCAAAATAATTCAAGATTACTACTCCCTTGCTGTCCTAAAATTACCGATTTTTGTAGGTAGAGCTATGCCGCACGTTTGATGTTGGTGGGCTTTAGCCCTACCTACGCTTTTAGGTAATCGAATGGCGGTTCGGGAGTAACAAAACTTCATGCGTTATGGATACTTAGTTTACTGGCGAAGATTTTTAGTAGCAGGAATTAGTTTCCTACTACTACCACTGATATTCTACGGATGGTTGTGTCTTCAACGTCCACCCCAAACAAATTTAGAACAAGCACTTTTTCATGGAATAGTTTACAAACGTATTGCTCGTTCCAAACCACGTCCAGTCATGACGCATATCGTCACTATTGACTTAACAACACCGGGGATTCAAGCACTTGTCACTCCCGGAGTAAAAACTTTAGATGATGGTAAAACTAGAGCACAAACGACTTCAGAATTTCTCAGCCAGTTTAAGCTGCAATTGGCAATAAATGCTAGTTACTTCCATCATTTCTACGAAAAGACTCCTTGGGATTACTATCCTCACAGTGGCGATGTTGTCAATCCCATCGGGGAGGCTATTTCTAATGGAGATCGTTATTCCCAACCTGAAAAATACTGGTCTGTGCTGTGCATTTCAGCTACCAATCGCGCTCAGATTTTGGAAAGTGAAAAGTGTCCTGAAGGAACAGAACAGGGTGTTGCAGGCAATCAGCTTCTAGTCGATCGCGGTCAATCAGCTATTTCTGACCTAGGTAATGACAAACCTTATCCACGGGTTGCAGTTGCTGTGAATCGAGAAGGTACAAAACTTTGGCTGATTGCGGTTGATGGCAAACAACTATTTTACAGCGAAGGCGTTGCGATCGCAGAGCTTACAAAGATTATCCTAGATTTAGGTGCTTACACGGCACTGAATATAGATGGGGGCGGCTCAACAACACTTGTGATGGCAACAAATCGGAAACCAAAAGTCTTAAATGCTCCTATTCATACGAGAGTACCAATGCGCGAGCGCCCAGTTGCAAATCACTTGGGATTTTACTCTCTCCCAATTAAAAAACCCCTCTCCCAAGCAGAGAGGAGTTAGGACAGGTTTAGGAATCGCAACCTAAAGACTCACGAGTGGGAACACCTGTTTTAGAATTCACACCAGTTGCGTTCACACAAAGTTTTTTTATTTCCAAACGGTCTAAAACTGCATTACTAAAATCAGCACCTGTGACATCAACATTATTAAAAATAGAACGCAACATCATTGCGTTTGTAAAAATTGCATCACTTAAATCAGCACCTTTAAAGTCTGATAGATAAGCTATGCCATCAGTAAAATCAACACCGTGGAGATTCGCTCCCCGCAACACTGATGCATTAAAAACTCCGCCACGGAGATCGGCATTGCTAAAATTAGCGTTTTCCAGCTTGAGACTAGTATACTCTTGCCCAATCAAGCTTTGGTTTGAGAAATCTTGACCACTTAGCTGATTGTTTGCGGCACGACTGATACTGGAAGAACTTGCTGCATATGCTGATAGGGGAGACAAAAAAAGAACCATAGCCAAGACTAACCCAGCTAGTGCTTGCCAATATCTCATAATGCTGACTTCATAAATCGCAACATCTCTATTAAACAATATAATGTTTCGCGTTCTCTAGTTTGACAGCTTGTCTTTTGACAATGGCTCTTACCATCCGTAAGGATACATATGCTCTGACAAAAGTTATTTTGCTTATATACATTCATAGTGGCAATTGTCAAGAGCATTAATCAATAATTTGGTGTGGTGAGGCTGATAATGAAATTGGGTGCTCTGGTTTTCCACGTTATACTGGCTAATCTAGCTTTAGCTTCTGTTAGCATTGCAGAAGATCATAAGTTGTCTAAAAAACATACTGTCGTACATAAGACCTCAGATATCCCATATTTAAGCGAGATAGAACGCCCCTCGACTAGTGCAAAATTACTACTAACCCAAACACCAACAACTCCAACCAAAACACCTCAAACAACAGAAGAAGAGCCAAAACCCACAAACGATAATGACGAAGCCGACATCATTATAGATGTGACAGGAAAAGAGGACAGTCTCCCTCAATCGACTCCAACATATGTCATTCAAAAAGAGGAAATTCAAAAACAAGGTGCGACAAGTGTCGCGGATGTGTTGAAAAAATTACCGGGGTTTGCTATTAATGATGCGGGATATGGTGCTGATATCCATACAGGCACGTACTACCGAGGCGCTTCTATCAATCAATCTGTTTTCTTAATTAATGGCAGACCTATTAATAATAATGTCAATACCTATCACGGAGCAACCGATCTCAATAGCATCCCTGTAGAATCTATCGAACGCGTAGAATTGTATAGCGGTGCAGCGTCTACCTTGTACGGTTCCTCAGCTTTTGGAGGAGTTGTTAATATCATTACTAAACAAGGTGACATTGTTCCTAGATTGAATGCAACCGCAGAATTTGGTTCTTTGAATCTCAATAACCAACAATTTAGCTATGCCGCTTCAATTAATTCTTTAAGATACAACTTTAGCTTTGAAAGGTTTTTTGTAGATAATCGTTATCAAGTTCCTCTTGGTGCGGCAAATCGCGATAGTCAAGGATACTTATTTAACGCAGATACATCAACGAGTACTTACTTTGGCAGTCTTGCTTTAGATGTTAACGATCGCAACACTCTCAGTTTAGATGTGACTAAATTGAGCAGTCGTAGGGGATTGGTTTACTTTGGATTTCCTTTACAACGCGATCGCTTAGACCACGATGGGTTAAATATTGGCTTATCTTGGAAAAGCCAACTTGGTAATGGCAATAGCTCTATTTTGACCACCTCGATAGGCTACAACCAAGATTACTTCAACACTTACGGTCCTAGCAACCAGTTTTATCGGACTGGAACCTTAGATACTCAACTTCTTTCAGCGAGAGTCGATCATGATTGGCGGATAACACCAAATAATAAACTGCGCTGGGGCTTAGATTTGAAAAACACTTGGTTGACTGGAGATGTATTGAGTACAGTTCCCAATCGCGTCACTTTGAATGAAACTGAGAATCGAAGTTTATTAAACACAGCACTCTTTGCAGTTACGACTTGGAATATCAGCGATGATTTTTTACTAGATGTAGGGCTGAGACAAAGTTTTGACAGTGAATTTGGAAATTACCTCAATCCTAGTGCGGGATTGAAATACGATATCAATTCAACATTTTCGTTCCGAGGAAGTTGGGCGTCCGGACAACGCAATCCTGGGTTAGACCAGTTGTATGTGTATGATACAGTACATGGTTGGTTACCCAATTCCGATTTAGAACCAGAAACTGGTTCCTCTTGGACTGCGGGAGTCGATGTGAGATTGTCTGAGAGTTTGACAGGTCAATTTACATACTTTGGGAGTAGTTTAGATAACCGACTGGGAGTTGTACAAGGAAGATGGGCAAATATTGGTTTAGTAGATACGAATGGTTTAGAAGCGTCACTGAAGTGGAAAGTTGCTTCTGGTTGGTCAACTTTTCTCAACTACACGTATACAGATGCACAAATTAAAACAGGACTGGAAAAAGGATTGCAGTTAAGTATGATCCCTTACTCTGTAGCGTCTTTTGGTCTTGGTTATGAAAGTAAAGGTTGGCAAGCGAATTTGTACGCCACTTACTACAGTGGTGCGCGTCGAGCCTTCTTTACAAGACCTGGAGATAAAACTACAGATTTTAGCCCTGATTTCTTTAATTTAGATTTTAGTGCTCGCATCCCTGTTACAAGAACCCTGGGATTAACTGTTTATTTGGAAAATTTATTTGATGAAAAATATGAGCGTGTAAATCGTACTTATAGCCCTGGATTTACTTTCCGTATGGGTTTGTCGTCAAATATTTGACTGGGGTGGTGTCACTATACCCAAAAGATTTCAAGGTCTGGAAGCATAACCGAGTATTTCAATGTCTGAAACCCTTATTGTCACCCAGACGATAATTTGTTTGGGTGACAGGGTATAGTGACAGATCGCCTGCGATCGTACTTACCAATGACGAGTGACTGCATAATTGTCTAGTACTGCATCCACGCTAATGATTGGGATCTTTTCTGTAAGTGCTTGAGCAACCAAAAGCCGATCGAAGGGATCTTTATGATGGAATGGTAGAGTCACAATCGCGGCTGCGTGAGCAACTTTAATCGGTAATATTTCCAATTCGTTAACTTGGATTTGATGTTGCATCCATGTTTCAAAATTTCCAGGAATTTGATACTTACCAATACTAACTTTGATGGCAATTTCCCAATAAGAAGCAGGGCTGAGCAAAATGTCATTGAGAGGATCGACAATCAAATCACAGGCGACTTGACTGAGGGCGCAATCATTAAGTACAAACCAGAGGAATGCCTGAGTATCGAGCAGAAACTTCATGGCATATAATCGTGAAAGTCTTCCACGTGGGTTTCGTCTTCGGACAGGATAATTAAGGTTCCGATTGCACTACCGGGCTGGCGAGGTTTGCGGGTTGGTTGGAGTTCAGCAATCAGTCTAGCGACGGTGCGATCGCCGGAAAAAATCTGCACTTCTTCACCTGGTTGCAGGTTTGCAATCAGTTCGGGTAAACGAAGTTGGGCTTCTGTTAATGGAATCCGTGTCATTGTTATGTGCTGTAGGATTGCTACGCCAACACCTTTTATAGTAGCTTGAACCAGTCCGTCTGGATAATTCTTCGCATACGCTCTCGATTTTCAATTGCTTTTATCAGTAGAAACTAGCTCAAAAGTGTACATTGAGTTATTGAGAAGCAGCCTCAGACAACTTATGGTTGTTGTCCCATGGGGTCAAGTCGCTTCGCTAGTAGGATAGAGATGATCGCCACAAAAAATATGGTGAACCTACTTTTCCTGCTTTTAGGATTTTGCAAAAATTCTAGTTTTTTTAAGGCGTAGATTTATCATTTTATGTGGGTGTAAGTAGCAAATGAACTCTTTGGAGAGAACTATTTATGACATCAGTGGAGCTTGAAAAAACAGAACTCAGTGATGAGCAGGTGGAGAAACTGTGGGAAGCGTTTAAAGTCTTTGATGAAGATGGCAGTGGTGCCAATACTGCTCGGTTAAGGGAAATAAAGGGTAAAACAGTGTCAAATGTGTTCGCGTATTAAAAACGATAACTGAAAGCGGATGGGCAAGGTTATTTTTTGTCTTTGAGACTTTCGTACAAATCTATCCAGTTTTGTCTGAGAGAATGAATCGTATTTTTTAAGGTGTCGATTTGCATTCTTCGTGTAACTTGCATAACAGCATCAATATGAGCGGGGCTTCCAGCTTTCCCCAAATGCTTATATTTACTTAATTTATTAGGAGTTTGCGTAGGGAAAATCGGCATTTGAGCGTGCAACTTATAGTACCAGTAAGTTCCTTTTTGACCGCGTGCCTGGTAGCGCAGGACACAACAACCTTCGGGTGCAACTTCTCCTGAAGCTTGAATTTGTTGAATTTGTAGTTGTAGAGTAGCGATCGCTTGCTGTAAGAGTTCGGCTCTGGCAATAATATCGTCAGTTTTCGTAGGCATCAATTGGAATTGGGGAAAGATAGAGTTCTCGAATAGATTACGAGAACAAAAAGTGTTTTAATCAATATTATCTTATACGAAATTTCACTTCAAAACTGAGTGCTAATGATGCTAGTTAACTTTGAATTCAACAATCAAATCCTAAATCGGGCACAATTACTGCTGGCTCTTAACCAGATCATCCCTACCGAGTCGATTATGGCAGCGATTACAACAACGAGTAGTACCGCACGGCGTCAAAGAATACTTCCTACACACGTAGTAATCTCTCTAGTAATCGCCATGAGTTTTTGGTCCTCCGATTCAATCGTGGATGTATTGAAAAATCTCATTCAGGGTTTTAATTCTTTGCAAATCCCCTTTAAGAGACGTTTTAAGATACCAACATCTTCATCAATAAGTGAAGCTAGACAACGAATTGGTGCTGCTGTTATGACTCGTTTATTTGAAATTGTTGCAAAACCTTTAGCAACAATTAAAACACCAGGTGCTTTTTTGGGTGGACTGAGAATAATGGCTTTGGATGGCACAGTTTTTGATGTTCCTGATACAGAAACTAATGCTAAAGTATTTGGTTACCCTGGTTCTCGTCCTGGTACAAATCCGGCTTTTCCCAAAGCTAGGTTAACTTTTTTAGTCGAAGCAGGAACTCATTTAATTATCGACATATTTTGTTGTCCATATCGAATTGGAGAGAGAAAAGGAGCTTTAAAGCTATTAAGAAGTGTTGAGGAGAGTATGTTGTTAATGTGGGACAGAGGACTGCACTCATTTAAAATGATTCATGCTGCAATCAAACAAAAATGTCATATTCTTGGTCGCGTGCCATCTCATGTAAAATTTGAGTTTGTTAAAGCTTTTCCTGATGGTTCCTATCTAAGTTGGCTTGCTCCTGATGGAAAGTCAAGAAAGAAGGGAGCGACGAAAATACCTGTTCGTGTCATTGAATATATTATTGAAGTTGAGGGTGTAGAAAAGGTGTATCGTTTAGTAACTGATTTGATGGATATTTCAACTTTTCCTGCATTGCTCTTAGCCCAAGAATACCATCAACGGTGGGAAGCTGAGAACACCTTGGATGAGTTAAAAGTCCATCTGAACGGTCGTAAAATTCCTATCCGCTCGAAGAATCCTCGTGAAGTTATCCAAGAAATTTATGGTTGGTTACTAGGACACTATTGTATACGTTATTTAATGTTTCAAAGTGCAGCAATCAAGGGAATATCTCCCCTAAGTTTAAGTTTTACCAGTTCTCTAAGAGTTGTCAGACGTGCTATTCCTCAGTTTCAACAGCAAGTTAATCATTCTCTTGAGAATATGAATATATATTTTAGCTGGTTAATCTGGGAAATCTTAGACTTACAAATACCACCAACCTCAGGCAGAACTAATCCGAGGGTAATCAAGAAAACTCGTTCTAAATTTAAAACTAAAAAACGATGTCATAGAAATAATTATACTCCCCGGCAACAACTATCTTTTACAATTTTTACAACCGCTAGTTGACATCATCTAGTAGTAGAAGATAGTTGAACTAGATAGAAAATTAAAAGGGACAAGGTTTAGAGATTTTTTCAATTAAATATAAACATTCTTGAGAGATACTTGCTCATCTCTTGTGGGTTCATTTATACAAATTTCTCTCATTTTTGTTCTCGTAAATAAAACGAGAACAGTTTCTTCGGAATTTTAGGCTTCACTTTCCCTTAACCGAGCAGTATTGGCAGTGGTGCTATCTCAACAGAGGAATTAGGACAGGTTATGCGTTCATTGGGACAAAGCCCAAGTGATACAGAGTTGCGCGACACGATCAAAGAGGTAGATGTTGACTTGTCAGGTAGCATTGACTTTGAAGAATTCAAAGCACTGATGGTGTCCAAACAAGGCGATCGCAACAGCCGTCTTAAACTAGCGTTTAGTGTGTTTGATGAAAACGGTAGTGGCGAGATCACTACAGACGAAATGCATTCCGTGATGAGTAAGTTTGGGTTGACAGACGAAGAACTTGATGAGATGGTCAAAGAGGTAGACCACGATGGTGATGGCTCCATTGACTTTGAAGAGTTCTGTAAACTCATGCCAGACGAATCAGAGGTAGCAACTGGCTATAAAGATTCACCAATTCCAACTACCAAAAGCTCAGTTATCAGCAATGCAACTACGGCTCCGCCTGAGTCTAATTTACAAGAGGCAATCGCTCTTGGCAGTTCAGAGGTAGCACAAGTGCAAGAGCTACTCACCCAAAGTCCGGCTAGTGAACAAAGGCGCGGTACATCCCGTTTGCAGATGCAAATTGGGCTGTTTCGTCTGATTCAAGGAGCAGCTTATCGTTGCTTTCGAGAGAGTTTTTCAGCCAATCACGAGACTCATCTACGCGTGAGAAATCTGCCTTATAGAATTACAGATTTTGTGCAGTTTGTAAAGACGGCCATCGAGTTGTATAAGGGGTTAGGTGTGGTGGAACCAGCCTGCTATCCCTTATTGGATGAAGTTGTCAAATCAATCACGAGTGAGTATGTCCGCTTAGAAGAGCGGATCAAAAACTGGAAGACAGTGGAAAAGACAACAGAGATGTTGGCAGAGGAAAAAGCGATGTTAGAAGCGCGGGGGAAATCTGCTAGTGTCAAACAGAAGTTTGCTGCGGGTGTCGAATTTGCAATCACATTGAAGAAAAAACATTTCAGCTTGCGTGATATTGCAGAAGGAGTGCTTGCTCTTAACGAACTCAATCGACTTAGGAATATGGATCTGAATGAGGAGATGGCTCCTCCACCAACTCAATCAGGGGAAGATCCTTATGAGTACCTGAAAAAGTGGAATCGTGTCATTCTCTCAAATGCCTCAGAGGAGGTAGATGGTGCGATGATGCCAGTGGCATATTGGTATGAAGATTTCATGCCAAAGCTACTGGCTGCGTTTAGTGTCAGTACACAAGCAAATATTCAAAGTAATACAGTACCTGATGAAGCAGCTTTAGACAAGTGGTACGAGGCTACTAAAGCGACAGGAGAGTTCGCTCGCTATGGGGCGGATGTTGCAGAAGACTTTCCAAAATGTACTCCAAAACAGAAGCTAATACTTCAGCAAGCATGGCGTCTTACACACCACTACCTCAACGGGGTACAAAAGCGTCGCGAACGCTTGGAATTTGGGCGTGAGTCAGGGGATCTTTCACAATACGTATCATTTATTGACGTGTATTTAGGTCGAAATGATGTGAAGAATGCACAGATGCGCGTCAGCTTTCCATACTACCTTGGTCCTGTAGTATGGCGCTTCTTCCACACGACAGCAGAAATACTTTGTACTAAAACAATCGCTCAACAAAAATCTCTGGTGAGCGTCTTTCAAGACTTTTTCCGTCTGTTTGCTACCTTGTATCCCTGTCCTTACTGTCGTCATCACCTTAATATGTATGTTGTCCAAAACAAGGAAGTGGAGATGTACCCTGTGGAGTACCTTTTGCTTGGACGCGATCCACAGCTAACGAATTTTGAAGTGACATTAGATGCAAAATTATCCTGTGTAGTGGACGGTTCTTCCCTTCGTCTATTCTTTTGGAAACTACACAATACCGTTTCTTCCTCTATTGCTCGTTCAGAGGAATGGTACCATAAGGATGAAAAAGCATTTTACACTACCCGCTATTGGCCCAGCCTTGACTCTGAGTTAGCAAAAGCAAAAGCACTCAAACACCATAGTATTGCTTGCGATCGCATTTACCGTCTTTATGGTACTTTAAAACCAGCATCACGCATGGTAGGAGTCAGAACAACTTTGCAAAAGCTGTTGGAAAAAGGTGATGAAGAAGGTATTAGAGAGGCATGCTTGGTTGCACAAGACTACATCAAAGATTTAGAGGAGGCTGTCATTAGTAGCAACTTCTTGCAGGAAACTTACTACTTTGACGCCGAACTTGTAGATAAAGCCCCATACTTTTCTCCTGAAGAAGAGGAGTTTGCACGCAGTGGTGTGTTTGTTGAACTTGCCTAATCGTTTTATGCAGTCGTGCTGAACGGTTGATTAGAACGCTCGGTAATTGGTAACTGTTAATTTGGTAATGGGTAGATTAGAGATTACCCATTACCAATCTAGATCTAAAAAAAGTTCTTCAACATTCCACGCTAAATCTTCATCTGACAAAGGCGGAAAATCTCAATGAGTCACTCGTTTCAAAATCTCTGAAACAATCAATCTCTTTACCACTCAATCTAGTAAACGCTGTTGAAACTCCATAGCCTGTTGAGGATTGGGGATGTAGGCTATTAATACATTTACTAATTCCATAGGTGAAATTAAAGGTTGAGCCTTCAAAGCCTTTTTAATTAGAAAATGAGCGATCGGACCAACTGAATTAGCTAACTGTTGCTCGCATTGACGCAGAAACTCTTCATCAAGAACTTGGTTTTTTTGACTGGGTAAACAAAGCGATCTTGGTTGAGGTTGAGGTTGAACAGAAATTGCTTGCAAAATCAACTTTGCTTGCTGCTCAAACTTAATACGTTGCTGAGGTAACAGGTGTTGAGCTAATTTTTCTATCAATTCTTCGGAATTAGTCACTTTTGCCAATACTTTTTTTAATAAGGTACTGGCAATTGGTCCGATCTCTTCCTTTAGCAGATGCTCTAGCTGTGTTTGCTGTTCCAAGCCAAGATATAAATAGGAATAAGCCTCGTCCCTACCTAAGACATTAAAACTATTTAAAGGTTGAGCAGTAGGAAATTCTGGAGTTTCTTCGTTTATTTCTACTTCCTGACTGGGAATTCGCGCTAGATTACCAGGTAACATATCAAGGATACCTGGTGCTGATGATAGCCAAAGATGGAGTGGGATTCCTTTGAGTTCTAAAAGTATTTGCAATTGGGCAATCCATCCAGCAACTGGTAAACCGACTTGTGTATCTGCTGCTGTTAGAGTTTCCAGTACCATCTGGGAAAATAGTTCTGGCTGTTCTTTTGGTGTGGCAACTGCGATCGCGCATTGTCCTTGCTCAGAACCTAATTGTAACGCTTCTACCCATTTTGCCAGGGAAGTTGCCCCAGGACAATCCAACACAACAATTTGCTGAGTTTTTGCACAACGGCGCAATTCTTGTCTCAACCAAGAACGGCTAATTCGCACTCCATCTCCTAAAACTAACCAAGCTTCCCCATCTTCAATCTCCTCAATTTGACCCCGCAAGTATAGCAATGCTGTTGCTGTTTGTTTTATTGTCGGGAAACCACCTGGCGAATTTAACGATTTTGGACTCTGACAACGCAGACATGATTGGATTGCTTCTCTAACTTCTGACCATGCTTTTCCTTTTTGGGGCCAATACTCCAGTTCAAAACCTCCAGATTCTCTCATAACCTGACTTAGGGCGCGAGAAATTTTGTGATTTGAAAACCCATCCACAACTAGAGCTCGTCGCACAGAACCAACTTCAGTACTTGCTCCGGGTTTTAATCCAACAATTAACTCTCCTACCCCTTCTACAATTCTTTTGGGAGTTTGCAGGGGATATTCTGGATGAAGATAAGTGTCGCCTCGGCTCAGCTTTTGCTGATTGATCAAACGCAGTTGTTGATTTTTTTTATCAATATATCTTAAGGTTTGAGAATAAACATATTTGTAAAGCCCATCTGCGTCTATTACACCTTGTGAGTCTGCTGCTTCACCCAACAGTCCTCGCATGAGATAGTAAGTAAACAGCCCGTGTCCGAGTTCCGGAAACTCCCACGACTGCTGTCCTTGGTCACAAGACAGTAATGCACAAAATCCTTTACTTTGAGAGGCACGTTTTCGCAATACTTCCTGTAGTTGAGGTGTAATATCCAGAGTTTTAGTAATACTATTTTCATCTGTAGCAATTGCTCCCTTGGCACCCGACCCCACAAGCACCATGTCGCCACTATGACACGTATCCAAACAAAGTAATTGCTGATGGGCGGGACTAGCACTTAAAATTTGCAACAGCGCCTGCAAACTCAGCCCTGAGGTTAAGAGATTGTCTTTATTTGTATCCGACAGACACAAAACTGCTTGTTGAGTACTCTGCTCTAGCATCCCGTGTCCGGAAAAATATAATAACACTGTGTCCTGATATCTGGTCTGAGAGATAAGTTGTTGCAAGCTCCTACGAACTGTCTCTAGGGTAGGAGGATGTGTCCCAAAATCATGATGAATAATCACTTCCTTTTTAGGAAATCCCCGTGTTGCCTTTGCCAATGCTTCCGCTAATCCCTGGCAATCAATAGCAGGATAGCGCAAAGAGGGCAAGCTTTCATCTTGATAATGATTCACCCCGACTAAAAAGACCCAAAGCTTTGCTTCCCCTGTTGTCAGAGTATGAGCAGAGCTACTAGTACCAACACCGAGAGGACACATTTTGTTTACCTTTATGCAAGAAGCCGCTTGGAAAATAAGTTTACTGAAAGTTAAGTTACGATCGCACACAATAGATTTTGAGGAGCTACTAGATCCCCGACTTCTCAAAGAAGTCGGGGATCTATAATCTATAGTCAATATTGTATCAAAATTGGCTTGCTTCCGCAGTTGGGAAGAAATGTTTCACTTGACCTCCACTCCGCGTTCGTTAACTTAGATCTTAGTTAAGAAATCAAGTTCTATTTTGATAATTTCGCAAAAACTACAAAATTTTATTGCACTAGGCTGTTTGTAATACACTGGAGAAAATACAAACCTGTTCTCTTTAAAAACTTTTACATCTGTTATTCATGCGCCCCCGCCAAAGCATTGTTGAAGTCTTTTCGACTTTCCTACAATTTGATGGAGACAAAGCAAGTGGTTGGGTAACTGACCCCAAGCTGCGTCGCAGTATGCTCGCTTGTCAATCGAGTCAGCTACAACCAGAAACTTCTGAAAATTTTTGGTCAATTTACTGGTATAAATTGTGGCAAAAAGAAGCAACGAAATTGGCGGAGGCACATTTGTCAGCTTACTTGCAAGAGGTTTGCTACTGGGCAGTGCAAAAAACAATTTCTAGCTTTTCTGGAGTACAATACACCGCCTCTGACTGCTTTCAGATAGCGATCGCGCGTCTCAGTAAAGTTTTGAAAGGGTTTAACCCTCAAGTCGGGTTTAACCTGAAAAACTACGCTAGCGCAGTTTTTAGCAGAGAACTCAAAGAAATCCTGCGCCAGCAGCATGAAGTTGACATTTGTACCAATTGGAAATTGTTACGCAAGCTCAGCCAAAAGCAACTTATAGAATCTTTAAACAATGCTGGACTCACTTCGGATATAATAGCTTGTTACTTGTTAGCCTGGAAATGTTACCAGGTTGAGTATGTTCCACAAATACCAGCGACTGGCAGCCCCAAATTTCCTCACAAGCCAGAGCCAAGCATTTGGAAGGCGATTGCACAACTGTATAACTCCGAACGCCACAGTCAGTTAAATCCACCAGGAGCGGAATGCAGTCCAGAAACTTTGGAAAAGTGGATGATTGTTTGTGCGAAAGCAGCACGCTCTTATTTGTATCCAACTTTTACTTCACTCAATGCCCCTAAAGGTGAGAACACATCAGGAGAATTAGTAGATAACTTACCGCAGTTTGCCCAAGAATCATTATTCACGGAAATTATTGCACGAGAAGAAGAATTAAATAGGCGATCGCAACAAACGCAAATCAATGCTGTTTTACAAGCATCTATTGCCAAGCTAGAGCAGGAAGCACAAGCAATTCTTCAATTATACTACAATCAAGGGCTGATTCAACAGGAGATTGCACGACAGCTAGGAGTCAAGCAGTATACTGTTTCTCGCAGGCTAACCAAGTCAAGAGAATTTTTGCTGAAAGAACTTGCTGTTTGGAGCCAACAGGAACTGCATATTTCTCTAAACTCAGAGGTATTTAAATATATAAACACCATTATGGAGGAATGGTTAAAAATTTACTATAGCCATCCCCCAGTCCAACAGGAGTAGCCTCAATGACTTTTAACTCAGCCAAAGCCTTTGCCGATCCAACTCAGTTGTGCTTGGAGATATCACAAACAGTTCAAGCACAAGCTGGCGATCGCAGCCAATCTTTTTCAACACCCAGTCGTCGCTGGAATGCCTATCTCAATCAAATTTGTCTGAGTACTTTTCTGCCTTGGCTGCGAGAAGAATATAATCATTCGGTTACTCCTTGGTCAAATGCTTCAGCCCGTGCCAGTATCTGGGAGGTAGTGAATGGTACAGCAATTGTTTGTGGAACAACACGAATGGTGTTAATTCCAACGGAGGCTATTTATTTAAGTGAATTGCGTGTTCCACAAGAATGGGTAGATATTCCCAGTTGGGCGGCTGATTATTACCTGGCAATACAAGTCAATGCAGAGGAAGGCTGCATAAGGATTTCGGGGTACGCTACCCATGAAAAACTCAAAACCAAAGGTAGTTACGATCTGGGCGATCGCACTTATTGCTTAGATGAGGAAGAGTTAATTCCAGATTTAAATATCCTGTGGGTGACGCGTCAACTTTGCCCTACAGAACCAACTCGGAGTCTAGTGACTCCCCTTAAGTCCTTAACGCTAAAGCACGCAGAAAACTTGATACATCATTTGGGAAATCCCTCCGTGACGACACCAAGACTATCAGTACCCTTTGCAATTTGGGGATCACTTTTAGAACATGGGGGATGGAGACAACGTTTGTATGAACGACGTCAGGGGCTACCAGAACAGTGGTCTGTTCTCAATTGGTTGGTCAATGGCGTTTCAGACTTAGCACAACAAGTAGGCTGGGTACAAGTGGAACCACAATCCAGTCTCGCTGGGGGAAGGGGGGTGCAACAACAATTAAAACCCCTGTTGTCTCGGCGATTGGAGATTGCAGATCAACAATATGAATTGCGGGTACTATCTCAAGGCGAACCAGAAAAACGGAGATGGCGCTTTGAACTGCGAAATGTTGCTTTGGGCAAGCAAATTCCTGCAGGATTTAAATTAAGACTTTTGACAGAGGATTTGCAACCATTTGAAAACAATGAAGATCGAGCTATAACTCCAGTAGACCTACTGTATATTGAGGTCGCTTTTGACCAACCAACAGAAGGATTGGTATGGGAGGTAGAACCACTCCCAAAAAACTACGAACGAGAAATTTTGCGTTTTTAGGGGGTAGGAGCTATTAAAGCACAAGAGTCAAAATGACATCCCCCTCTTGGATTAATGTGTGGTATGATAAAAAGCTGTTTTACGTTTTTAATAAACAGAAAAAAAGACGTAACGACTGCTTCGTCTTAAAAAACCACCTACTTAGTTGCAAAAAAAAGAAAAGTGTTATCAGCCTATTCTGATAACACGCCCCATTGAGCACGTTTCGTTAAACCTTATAGTGCTAAAGGCTTCATTTCAAATACCCCAAGAGTGAACTCTACTGCTATTTTCAATCACGCAAATAAAAAAAGAATGAAAAGAAGATGAACATTGCATGAAAAATTTATCATCAAAATGACATCCCCTCAGGACTGTAATTATCAACAGAAAAAAGACGCTGCTAACGTCTTTAAAGAATTGCCACAAATTCTGTAAAAAATAACAGTGCCAGGGTAAGTAGCACTGTTAAACTGAACATTTCTGTTGAAACTATATTGCTGGGTGCTTCTTTGTGTACCTAGGAGCGAGCAGAATTGAACTCTGCTACTGTTATTTTTCAATAGGGAGATAAAAAAAGAATGAAAAGAAGATGAACATTTGATGAGAAAATTTTCATCCGATGCTAAATGGTCAAATCACGCGGGTTGAAAAAGATAACCCAAGAGGAATAACTTTTACATTCACCTTAACTTCAACCATCTTGTGGTTGGGTGCCCACAACTCACCAGGGAAGGCAGCAACACTCAATGTTGGCGATTCATCATCATCAATAATAGACATCTGGTGAAATTAATTATGCATGACCTGAAAGTCTTGGTAGGGGCGCAAGGCATTGCGCCCTTACATCTTTAATGCACCATCTGAGTCGAGTACGGTGAGGGTGACGGTGTAAATACCTTCGTCAGCAAATACATGGCTGACATCTTTACCTTGCACAGTTTGTGAACCATCTCCAAAGTTCCAAGTATAGGTGAGCGTATAGTAAGTGAAACCTCCGCACGAGCGCAGTTCGTAAAATCCTCACTATATTTAAATTTTGTTTTAATTATTAAGTCAAAGCGTTTTATATAAATTACCAAAAGAGACAAAGCTTTATTTTTATCTGATGGGTTAGAAAAATTTAGCTGACTGGTGCTAAAAAGTTGAGATATTAATTGTAAAATTGCTTTCAGCTCGCTGCCTTTGAATTTATTACTCCATAATGTGATAGCATCACCAATAGTATAAACGTTCTCCAAGTGTAAAATAAAATAAAAAGAAATAATACTAATTATATAGCTACGCCTTATTTCCATATGAACATAATTAGAAATATAAAGCTGTCTGTTATTTAATTTTGATTTTAAATATAGCTGATATGCTTGTGTTGCAAGTAACAATGACCTCATTACTGAGGTGTCCAAAAAATGTTCTTGTGCTGATTGCGACCACATACAAATTTATCCCTCTTCATTTTCAGGAGAATCATTATCAAGGTGGACTCCAAAAGGTAAAGTATCAAAACCTAAATTTTCGAGTTGGATAATTGAGCTTTCAACTTCTGTTTCCGTGATTGTTTCTTTATTGACTAAGGAGATTAGCAGGTCATAGGCACCTTGATACTGTTCGTTGGTGTGGTCAATCCAACGATTTGAGTGTGCAAGTGCATCATGTAGTGCCATAACTACTTCTGTATAAGGGGTGTCCATATAATTATCATGTAGAAAGCGCATTCTCCGTAGTAAGCTATCGATAAAAACAGCTGCTACTGGTTCAGAGGCGCACTTTGAGAGTTTCTCTAAATCTGGGAGCAAAGACTTAGTTATTTCTGCGGCGCTTTCTTTAATCGTAATTTGTTCGTTATTCATAGCTACTGCTCCAAAATTCTGACATTTCTAGATGATATATATATATATTACCTTTTGACCCAGTACACAAATCGTTCGCTTTGGTCAATATATATTACTGGGCTGGCTTCACTCAAGCTGGCAGTAAATACAGCGTATTTGTTACCGTTGTCTCCTTCGATAATTGATACATCGCTTGCGGTCATTGTCGGTGGTTTCTTCACCGTCACGGTCATTGTGTCGTTAGAGACAGCGCCCGCATTAACCGTAATGGTGAGTGTAACGGTGTATTCGCCATCAACGGTATATGTATGAGATGGGTTGAGGACATCTGTTGCGGTGTTACCTGCTACCATCACCAAAGTTCCAAGTGTAGGTGAGCGTATCGTTACCAGGATCTGTGGCAGTTGCAGTAAATTGCGCGTTTGCTCCTTCATTCATCGATTGGATGTTGACTCTACCACCAGATTTAGAAGAACAGTTTAAACTTGAAGTACAACTTTTGGAGGCTGGACGAAGTATGAAATATGTTACCAATGCTCGAGCGTAGTGGCATTGAAATCGGCAAGCAGCAAGAAGCCGTATTACTTGTCACACGACAACTGAATCGTCGTTTCGGTAATATTGATGACACATTACTCGAGCAGGTACGTTCTTTACCTGTTGACAAGTTGGAAGGATTAAGTGATGCATTACTTGATTTCACCTCGGTTACTGATTTCACTAATAGCAGTCACAGTAGCTTGACCGTTAAAAATGATATTACCTAGTACATCAATTGAGCCAAATTAAAGTTGAATGCCATTGTAGGTAAAGTTTTTCGCAGAATAGAACGTACCCCGTGTATTGGTTGCGCCGTTGTAAGTCTGAAGCGATCGCCTACAAAGACCTTCGAGCCGTTGATGGTTTGTACGTAGCGATCGAATCCTGGGTTGCCGTTAATTATGAACTCAGCACATAGCGTACCGGAGGTTATCGCCCACAACAAGGTAGGAAAATTTTTTCCCCCTACTCCCCACTCCCCATTTTCTAGACGGGATTTGCATAAAACAAAAAACTTTACTCTATAAATAAAATGAGTGGGTAGGAAACAAATCAACTACCCGCTCGCGCTCTCAAGGAAAAATTAAGGAAAAAGCGCATATGGCAAAAGTTTTACTCAATTCCTTGAGTAATAGTGACATTGACTGGATGGTGTCTGTAGGGACTCGAAAACACATTCCTCCAGACACTGTTCTTATCCGTCAGGGAGAGCCGCTCCATGGACTATACATCCTCTTGGATGGAGCAATGGACGTTACCGTGTCTCAGGCTAGTGACAATCCACTGGGTCGTGCTTTCGCTGTTTTGGAAGGTGGCGAAATATCAGGACGTGAAATTGCCAGATTAGAGAGTGGGGAAATGATAGGAGAGATGCCTTTACTGGAGACTTACTTATCTTCTACCACCGTAAAATCTATCAAAAAGTCCCTTGTCTTGTCAATTCCGCAACATCAATTACTGAGAAAGCTACAGGACGATGTCAGTTTTGCGGCTCATCTTTATCGAGCGATCGCAATTCTGCTAGCAAACAGAGTGGAGAACATAGTTAGCCAGCTGGGAAATAGCACAATTGCTTTGTGCGAACCCCAAATACGAGAAATCTTATTTGTTTTTGGAGAACTCAGCGATCGCGACATTGATTGGATGATTTCCGCAGGGACTCCGCAAAATATTACCGCAGGTACAGTTCTTATCCATGCAGGTAGACCAATCGAAGCCCTGCATATTTTACTGGATGGAAAAATGACAGTTTCAATATGTGAGGATAAGAATCATCCCCTAGTTCATGCTTTTTCATCATTAGAAGACAGTGAAATTTCAGAACGAGAGTTTGCCTGGGTATTAAAAGGTGACATAGTAGGAGAGACGCCATTTGTGGAAGCTTCTCTACCATCCATGACTGTCCGGGCTGCGGAAAATTCCATTGTGTTGTCCATTCCTCAGTGGAGACTAGCTGCAAAACTACTACATGATATGGGTTTTGCAGCGCGTTTTTATAAAGTGCTAGCAATTTTGTTAGCAGATAAACAGCAACGAATTATCAGTCAATTAAGCTATGGAAGACTTAGATATAGCAAAGATCGACCCTTAGATGAAGACAGCATATACGAAAATGAACTCAGCCCCAATTTTTTAGCTCAAATGGCACTAGCTGGAAGTCGATTTGATTGGATGTTAAAACAAATTATAGGGAATTAAATTCTTTTCCGAAATCTTGTTGAATTTAGTTGAAGTAAGAAAACACAGGTATTTTAAAAAATCATTTTGTTACTACTTATAGCTTTACAAAGAAATTTAAAAATAGCAATTTTCAGTTGAATACACATGGGGTGGGGTGGGCGTCCTCGCCCGCCTTTTGAAGAGTTTGCCTTTTGAAGAGTTTACGGGCGAGGACGCCCGTACCACAAGAACATTGCTTGTACCACAAGAACATTGCTTGTACCACAAGAACATTGCTTGTACCACAAGAACATTGCTTGTACCACAAGAACATAGTGTAGTTCTAGATCTTGAAAAGTGCTGTAAAGTCCAAATCACGATTAGTTCAAATTAAGGGGTGGAGTCAAATGGTTAACCAAAACACTGGTCTGTTCCGCAAACAAGCTTTAGAGCGTTCATCTTCTCCCGAACAGCTCGATCAAATCATGAAAATTGTCAGCCCAAAAAATTGGTTACCTCTCACCGCTTTTGGCTGTTTAGTGGTTTCAGGGCTTGCGTGGAGTATTGTAGGTCGTATCCCAATTACAGTAGAAGGTCAAGGAGTAATGGTCTACCCCAGCCAGGTGACGGATATCCAAGTGTCTGGCTTTGGAGTCATTAAAGAAATGTATAGTCAAGTGGGAGATTTCGTCAAAAAGGGACAGGTACTGGGAATAATCGATCAAGATGAACTGCAAAAGCAATTGCAGCAGCAACACATGAAAAAGTTGCAACTTAGAGAACAAGATCGAGCCGTCAGTTCACTTGCAGGACAAGGAATTGAACGGGAAAGAAAAGCCATTCAACAACAACGGGAAAATGCTCAGCAACGAATCAGGGAATTAGAAGTTTTGACTCCCACATTGAAAATAAGAAACCGTGAAGCCATTAAAAAAGAACGCCAGCAACTTGAACAACGACTTGCACAACTGCAAGATTTAGCACCTGCGATTAAACAGAGAAATCGGGAATCTCTTAATCAGCAAACTCAAAGTTTACAAGAACGGGTTCAAGCAGCAAAAGCTCAACTTCCCTTCCTCAAAAAAAGAGTCAACAATTTCAAACAACTGGTAGACCAGAAAGTCGTTTCCGAAACTGAATATTTTAGAGTTCAAGAAGAGTATCTAAAAAAAGTCGAAGATATAGCTCAAATGGAAACTCAACTTAAAGAACTGAAAGTCAGAGAAGGTGATTCACAAGAAAAATTTATCAACAGTAATGATGAAATCTCCGGTCTCCGCGCCCGGTTACAAAAACTGCAAGTGGAAGAAACAAACGCCGAACAAGCATATTTAATAAATATTAATGAAATTGCCAGACTCAGAGCCGAATTAAGAGAATTAGATACCCGAGAAGCCAATCTCGCCAAACAAAACCTACAAGATGCAACAATTCGTAAAAACGAGATTCAAGAAGTCAATAGAGAAATTGCCAAACTGGAACTACAACTCCGCAATAACAGCCAAATTATTAGCCAGCACGAGGGACGCATTTTAGAGATTGCTGTGAAACCGGGACAGGTTGTCAATGCAGGAACCCGCTTGGGAAGCATAGACGCAGCGAAGGACTCCAGTAAAATGGTAGGCGTAACCTATTTTCCGGTTGCAGAAGGCAAGAAAATTCAATCGGGAATGAAGATCCAAATTACACCTCAAACCGTCCAAAGAGAACGCTTTGGTGGTATTTTGGGTAAAGTCACCAATGTCTCAACCTTTCCGATCACAAAAGAAGGAGCCGCTAGCATAGTGGGTAACGCAGAAATTGTGCAAAGTCTGATAGCACAAGGTCCTCACATTCAAGTTTTTGCCGAACTACAAACAGATTCTTCCACTTCTAGCGGCTATCGCTGGTCCTCTTCCAAAGGTCCGCAAATGAAAATTTCACCAGGAACCACAACCGCTGTACGAGTCACCGTTGAGGAACGCGCCCCAATTACCTTTGTCTTCCCCATCCTCAAATCCTGGAGCGGCGTAGATTGATATGTTGCAAAACCTGCAAGTTCTATTCGGAGGTCACAATAACCGACGCCATACTCCCACTCTAATACAAATGGAAGCAGTAGAATGCGGTGCTGCTGCTCTAGGTATCATTTTGGGTTACTACGGTCGGATTGTACCACTAGCAGAACTTCGCCAAGTATGTGGCATATCTCGAGATGGAAGTAAAGCTACCAACATCCTCAAAGCTGCTAAAAATTACGGGCTTGTGGGAAAAGGTCTAAAAGTTAAGGAATTAAATGCCCTGCGCCAGTTAGAATGTCCCTACATCGTGTTTTGGAATTTTAACCATTTTCTGGTTGTCGAGGGATTCAGCAAGGAGCAGATTTATTTAAACGACCCAGCCTCCGGACCGCGAACCGTTTCCGTGAGAGAATTTGATGAAGCATACACGGGCGTCGTGTTAGTTTTTCAGCCCGGACCAGATTTTACCAAAGGTGGTAGCAAACCTAGTGTTATCCAAGCTTTGTGGAAGCGGTTACAAGGTTCTACAGGGGTGCTTATTTATTGTATTGTAGCAGGATTTTTACTGGTACTACCCGGTTTGGCAATACCAGTATTTACTCAGGTATTTGTAGATAATATCTTAATTCAAAATCGACAAGACTGGCTGCGCCCTCTGCTGTTAGGGATGCTACTCACTGGTGGTTTAAATGCATTGTTAACAATGCTACAGTTGCAGTTCCTGCGCCGAATGAAGGTGAAGCTCTCTGTGGGAATGTCCAGCCAATTTGTATGGCATATCTTACGTTTGCCTGTGAGCTTTTATGCTCAACGTTTTGCAGGTGAAATCAGCAGCCGTATCCGCCTCAATGATGACTTGGCAGATATCCTTTCAGGAAGATTGACGACTTCAGCAATTGCCGCAGTCATGGTGATTTTTTATGCTTTAATCATGTTGCAGTATGACGCGGTACTGACAGCGATTGGGATTTTCTTTGCGATCGTCAACCTCCTGACTTTGCAGTTAGTCTCTCGGCGACGTACAGATGCTAACATGAGATTGATGCAGGAGCAGGGAAAAGTTACCGGAGTATCTATTTCCGGTCTCCAAAGCATGGAAACATTAAAGGCATCCGGGTTAGAATCAGATTTTTTCTCCCGATGGTCGGGTTACTATGCCAAAGCAGTTAATGCCCAGCAAACAATGGAAGAGAGCAACCAGTTTCTAGGAACTGTACCCAACTTCCTATCTGACATCACAACAATGCTGGTTTTGGTCATAGGTGGTATCCGAGTGATGAACGGTGATATTACCATTGGGATGTTGGTAGCGTTTCAAAGCCTGATGTCTGGTTTTATGGAACCTATCAATAATCTCGTTAACCTCGGAAGCGAACTTCAAGAAATGGAGGGGAGTATCAATCGTCTAGATGATGTTTTGTGCAATCCTGTGGATTTGAAAGTAGACGAAGCAGAGGGGGGACAAGGGGGAGTGGGAAGCAGGGGAGCAGGGGAGCAGGGGAGCAGAGGTGATAACAAATACTCAATCCCCAATATTCAATCTCCAATCCAAAATCCAAAATCCAAAATCCAAAATCCCCCACTCCCTAGACTACAAGGTTACATCCAATTGCAAAACGTTACATTTGGTTACAGCCGAGTTGCACCTCCGTTGATTGAAAACTTCAGTCTTTCGGTGAAACCAGGAAAGCGAGTCGCCCTAGTAGGAGGTAGTGGTTCCGGTAAGTCTACGATCGCCAAACTGATATGCGGGCTGTATGAACCTTGGGAAGGAGAAATTCTCTTCGACGCTCAACCTAGGTCTCGAATTCCGCGTCACGTTCTGATCAATTCTCTCTCCTTTATAGATCAGGATATTCTACTATTTGCTGGCACTGTTAAGGACAACTTAACTCTTTGGGATAGCACAATACGCGAGATTCAGTTGGTACGGGCGTGCGAACATGCAGCCATACACGACGTAATTCTTTCCTTACCTGGCGGGTATAACAGTCAACTATTAGAAGGTGGTGCTAATTTGAGTGGCGGTCAAAGACAGCGCTTGGAAATTGCTCGTGCTTTGGTCAACAACCCCTCCATTTGTGTTATGGATGAAGCGACTAGTGCTCTTGACACTGAGACAGAAAAAATTATCGACCAAAAGATACGCCAGAGAGGATGTACTTGCGTTATTGTGGCACATAGGTTAAGCACCATCCGAGATTGTGATGAGATTATTGTCTTAGAAAGGGGAAAGGTGGTACAACGGGGGACTCATCAAGAATTACAAAAAGCTGAGGGTCTCTACTTAGAATTGATCCGCAGCGAGGGAGACGCCCTAGAGGAGGGGTAATGTATGAATTCTTACACTAAAGTCCAAGGCTTGCAGCAAGACCTGTATCGGTTTAATGGCAATGAACCCCTACTTCTGAGCGATACCCAAACTGTTTGGGTTGTGCAATCTGGTTCTTTTGCACTGTTTGCCATTACTGTCTCTCGCGGTCTCCCACAGGGTCAGCGTCGCTATCTCTTGAGTATTGGACCTGGAGAAGCGATGTTTTCAGTTCCACCAAAGCCAGACCAGGAGCAGCAGCAAATCATAGCCGTGTCACTTGAGCCAGCAGAGATCGTTAGGGTGACTAGGGCGGAGTTTAATTATTTGCTGACTGTAAAAGAAAGCTCTGCTGTTTTGATGCTAGAACGCTGGATTCATCAACTGAGTTCGGCACTTGCTGATGTTTCTATTCCAACGTATAACGTATTAGAGCCGGGAATTCAATTCTTTTCCTTTGGTAATGGCGAATTATTCTCCCCCCAACCTGGTAGTGTATACTGGGTACGAATTCGCAGAGGATGTGCCAAATGGATGGGATTTGCGGAACTGAAGCAGGAGCCTTCGTCTGGTATGCTCCCATTTGTGAGTGGTATGTGGTTGCAAGCAGCAGAACAAATGGTTGAACTTGAGTATTATCGTACCAGAGATATTCAAGATACAGATGTTTTGCTAGAGTGTTTAGCTGACTTCATAAGTTATTTCCTCCACGGTATTCAACTGCTGCAGCAACGAGAGATACAGCAAGAATTACTCAAGTCTGAGGAAAAAAAGCGCCTGAATCGTCAGGTGATGAATGAAACGTTAAAAGAACTGGCTGGAGTTCTAAAACAAGGAAAAACAGCCCTCTTCCCAACCGCGACACCAGAAGCCGATCTAGAAGAGGCGCTTCTGATTGCTGCTGGTGCTGTAGGGCGTGCTATGGAAATTACAATTCGTCCTCCATCTCAGTCGGAAGACTTGGAACGGGTTCAAGATCCCCTGGAAGCGTTCGCGGAGCGACTCCTTCGGAGTATCGCGCGAGCTTCCCAGATTCGGATACGTCGCATCCAACTCACAGACAAATGGTGGAAACAAAATGGCGGTCCCATGCTGGGCTACACTGTAGAAGAGCAATGCCCGGTTGCACTGTTACCTATTTCTGGCGATCGCTACGAAATTTTCCATCCACTCAATAGGACACGTACTCCAGTTGATGCAAAAAGTGCAGCAACTCTCACAACCATCGGTTACGTATTTTATCGACCCTTACCCGATAAAATACTCACAACATTGGATCTGCTGTTCTTTGCCATGCGGGGTCACCTCAAGGAACTAGCATTTATTCTGGTCATAGGAGTTGTGGTAGCCCTGTTAGGGATGCTCGTACCCCAAGCGACTGCTATCCTCATCGACAACGCCATTCCAGATGCTAACCGAGGGTTACTGTTGCAAATAGCTTTGGGACTTTCCGCAGCGACTATTGGGGAAGCCCTCTTCCAACTCACCCAAGGGCTGACAATTATGAGGTTGGAAACCTATGCGGATACTTCCACCCAAGCTGCAGTGTGGGACAGGCTGTTAAAACTCAAAGCGTCCTTTTTTCGTCAGTACTCAGTCGGTGACTTAGAAAGCAGGGTGCAAGCTATTAGTGAAGTTCACCAAAAATTAAGTAGTACGGTACTCAAAACTCTGTTCAGCAGTTTGTTCTCCTTATTGAATCTGGGACTGCTTTTCTACTATAGTGCAACACTCGCCCTGGTCGCGACTGTTGTTGCTTTTGTCAATGTTGGCATCACCATTGTCTTTGGCGTTCTTACCCTGCGGAAAATTCGTCCCCTACTTGAGATGGAAGGAAATCTCTTTGGCATCATGGTACAGTTAATCAATGGAGTAGCCAAACTTCGAGTTGCTGGGGCTGAGACACGTGCTTTTGGCTATTGGGGTAGGGAGTATACCCGTCAACTTAAACTAGTGCTGAGTTCCCAAGCTCTTGAAGATAATCTCCTTGCAATTAATAAGTTTATGCCTACGCTGACATCATGTGTACTTTTTTGGTTTGCTGCAACTTCATTACAGCAATCTCAGTTGCAAGGGGGGCTTTCTACAGGGACATTCTTGGCATTTAACGCTGCTTTTGGCATATTCATTGCAGGTGCAACAAGTTTGAGTACAACGGTTGTGGATGTTTTAGAAGTTGTACCTTTATGGAAGCGGGTGCAGCCAATTTTAACAGCCGAACCGGAAGTGAATTCTACTAAGGCAGATCCGGGTAGATTATCAGGTAGGATAGTTGTAGATCATGTCATTTTCCGTTATAGAAATGATGGACCTCCAACGTTGAATGATGTCAGTCTGCGGGCGGAACCGGGGGAGTTTATTGCGTTGGTGGGGACTTCTGGAAGTGGCAAATCAACTTTATTGCGGTTGTTATTGGGGTTTGACGCTCCGGAATCTGGCGGTATTTATTATGATGGTCAGGATTTAGCAGGGCTTGATGTCAGTGCGGTGCGCCGACAGTTGGGTGTTGTACTGCAAAATAGTCGATTAATGTCAGCTTCTATTTTTGAGAATATTGCTGGTAGTACTCAGGTATCAATGGATGAAGCATGGGAAGCTGCTTATATGGCGGGATTTGCTGAAGATATTGAAGCTATGCCAATGGGGATGCATACTGTTATTAGTGAGGGAGGTGGTAATCTTTCTGGTGGACAGCGACAGCGCTTGTTAATTGCGAAAGCGTTGGTGTTAAAACCTAGAGTTTTACTGTTTGATGAAGCTACGAGTGCTTTGGATAACAAAACACAGGCAATTGTTAGTGAAAGTTTGGATAGACTTAATGTGACGAGAATTGTTATTGCTCACCGACTGAGTACAATACGCAACGCTGACTGTATTTATGTACTTCACGGTGGTCGTGTTTTGCAGCACGGTAGTTTTCAGCAATTGGCCAATCAGCAGGGTCTGTTTGCTCAACTTATGGCAAGGCAAAGGTTTTGACACTCACACGGCTAAAAGCGCGTGTGATTCTTCATTCGTCCTAGCCACTTGCTCAACCAGGCTTTCGCCAAGCAGAGTAGAGGTTGCTAGTCCTGAAGCGTTACTTCGGGACTGCCCATCCCTAGATTTAGCTCGGTTTAATATATTAATTGCCGCATTGACATCCCTTTGCAATACGCATCCACACTGGCAGACATGGGTACGAACTGACAAAGATTTCTTCACAGTTTCACCACAGTTACTGCATTTTTGAGATGTATATTGTGGATGAACACCGGACACCTCTACATTAAACTTGAGAGCAAAATATTCAATCCAACAACGAAACAAATACCAACTTACATCGTTGATAGATTTGGCAAGACAATGATTCTTTACCATGCCTTTAATATTTAAGTCTTCGTAGGCGACAAAAGCGTTAGCGTTGCATATACCACGCGCTATTCTCTTAGCGTGTTCTTGGCGTTGCCTAGGTAGAGTCGATGGCGGGTATTATCCCGCGCACCTCTCTATTAGAACCGGACGTGCGCCTTTGGGTGCATCCGGCTCCCGATGTTCTTAGCTTTGTGCTGTGCTCATGTGGATATAATCGTGACAGCTTTCGTGAACCGCTAGAAGGTTATTTACTTTCCAATTGTTATGGTCACCATCTACATGATGCAGGTGTACCTTCTCATCACTGAGCATCTTTAAGCCGCAGTATCCACAAGTATGGTTTTGACGTTTTAATGCTTTAGAGGTTTTGCCGAAGTAGAGTTTGCTGTTTCGTTCGCTCCAGTAGGCGATGTCGCCATCGAATGGTGATTTCTCACCTCTGACTTTGACGTGTTTATTTTCGGAGTAAGGAACCTTTGGGAACGCTTTATCTAGCAATTTCTTGCTAGTTTCGCGGTTGAGCTTGGTTTCCTTGTTGAACACCTTAATTGCTCTGCTTTCGATGTGGTATAACGAGAATCGTGACCCATCCATCTTACAGAAACGGTGGTAGTTCCTCCAGCCTCTAACCACGGGGGCTAGTTTCATAGCCTTTATCGTGGCACCATAGTTCGCGTTGTTGGCAATGTATTTGACTTTCTTACGGAATGTTTTGAAGTTATCCACTGAAGGGACACACCTAAACTTTCCGTTGGCTTGCACGTTTATGTGCCAACCGAGAAAATCAAAGCCATCTGTCGTAGCGGTTAGCTTGGTTTTCTTTTCACTGATATTCATTCCCCTTTCTGCGAGAAATCGGCTGATGAGGTCAAGTATTTCTTGTGCGTTGTCTTCAGGTTTGAGGATTATAATCATGTCATCGGCATATCGTACCGATTGATGTATTTCCTCTATCCCGTTGAGTGCAATGTTAGCTAATAAGGGACTTACCACCCCGCCTTGCGGCGTTCCTTGTTCCGGGAATTCTGGGTTGACTCCTGCTTTTAAACATCGGAAGATTCCTTGCTTTATGCTCGCGGGAGCGATGAGTCTGTCCATTATTGTTGAGTGGCTTATCCTGTCGAAGCACTTTTCGATGTCAAGTTCGATGACTCGTTTTTCCTTTCCATTTACCCTAGAGTTTAGGTTATCGAACAGGTGTTTTTGTGCGTCGTGTGCCGACCGCCCTGTCCTGAATCCGTAACTCCTGGCGTGGAAGGTGGCTTCGTGTGCTGGTTCTAAGGCATATTTCACCAGACATTGCCAAGCGCGGTCGCTCATTGTGGGAACTTTAAGAATCCTGATTTTCCCGTCCTTTTTAGGGAGAGGAATTTCGCGCAGTCCAAGGTGTTGCCATTTTCTGCCATGGCGTAATAGCTCGTCACTCAGTTCAAAGCGTTGCTCGAACGTGAGCTTGGCTATACCATCGATTCCTGGGGTCTTTTTCCCAGCATTTAGCTGTGATACTTGACGTACAGCCAGTAATCGCGCTCCGGTGGATTTCAGAATCAGCTTTTGAAGGGACTTCGCTTTCCGGTAGTCTCCAACTTGAACAGCTTTAAACACTCTTCTTTGTAGGCGGAATAAGTTTTGGCGGAATTTCTTCCACGGTAACGTTTTCCAGGATTCACTAGTATTGCTACTGTGTCTAATCATGCGCTAACTCCAAATCGTGTTTTCTGAACACCTCGCAGCAATTACGCCGCGTCCTACCCGAATCGAAAGAATTCATCTGCTCGTCCAGCCTACAAGGGGTTCGACCTCGCCCTTGACCTTCGTTTCGTTTTTATTCGTTCCCTCGGTAAGATTGTTAGTTTCTTTAGGTGTAGCCATTTCAACCACTGGATTCCTTAGACTCTCGCCGCTATTAGTAAGAGATGCGGCAGGAATTAGCTCCAGTGAAGTCAGGGTTTTGGTGTTGTGCCCTGCTTTTTAATGGGTTGCTTTTCCAGGCTCTGTTTCACCATAGAAACCCCCCATTAGCGCCAGTGTCATTCCACAACGAACGTCTGATTGTGCCCTGTTTCCAGCTTCGCTCTCCGAAAACCGAGTCCGGTCGGCGTGGACAGATAGGGAGTCATACCTGAGTCTGGTAGGTGGGACTTTCACCCACATCAGACCGAGAGTTCAACCTTTATTGGCAGTAATCTGCTGCCGGGTTGGTGGAGTTATTTACGGACTGATTACCGTGATTCATCCACAACGAATCGCACCTTACTTTTAAATGCTTCCGAGCATATCTTTGTCTTGCTTTCCGTCTGTTGGAACTACCTTTCTTTTTACGGTATATCCTTCGTTGAGCGTGCTTGATTGACTTTTCAGCCTTTTTAGCAAACTTGGGGTTTTCTTCGTGATGTCCGTTGGAATCAGAGTAGAAATACTCAATCCCTACGTCAATTCCAATCTCGCCATCACCCATTCTTTTTTCTTGCTCAACATCAAGCTTTAAACAAAATTGAACATAGTACCCATCAGCACGCCGAACAATTCTAACTCGTTTGATGGACTCAGCAGGATGCTTGTGAATGTCCCATTTACCCAACAATTTAACTTCACCAATACCTTTTTTGTCTGTAAATGTGATGCGTCTTTTTGTTGGGTGCAATGACCATCCAGAGGTTTTGTACTCCACTGAACGGTTATCGTGTTGGAACTTTGGGAATCCTTTCTTGCCTGGTTTTCCAATCTTGCAATTCTCGTAGAACCGAGAAATAGCAGCCCAAGCCCTTTCTGTAGCAGCCTGACAAGCCATTGAGTTCAACTCTTCAACAAAACTATATTCTTTCCGCAATGTGGTTGAAATAGTGCTTAAAGACCTTTTGTTGATATTTGCTTCACGAGGGCTATCCAGCCAAAATCGAAGCGCTTTATTTCGGATAAATTGAGTTGTCCTAATCGCATCTTCAATAGCGTCACGTTGTTCTTTGTTATCAACAACTGCTTTGTATTCTAAAACCAACATTGCGGTATCACCTCCTTGTTTTCTGTGTTATTGTTATACTAACACAGTAGGAAACAATTAGGATACAAAATGAAGACAGAATATATTAGAATTCGCACAACCCCAAAAAGATTTAATAAGCTAAAGTTATTAGCAGAAGAGCGGGAAGTATCTATGACCCGACTAATAGAAGATATGATTGATATCATGCCCGAACCAAGATTCACTGCACCTAAAGGTGCTACGCATTCATGAGCGAAAATGCGGTGTGGCTGTGCCTCCCGCATTATTCGCGTCCCACACCTGAAGGACATTAGAGACACTACACCACGCTTCGTGTCTCTAATTTGTGGGCTTTCTGCTTTTAATGTTGTAAATTACTAGTTGACCTTCTACCCATTCATCAACCCATCTCTCTGCTTGACCGGGATTTGCCACATATTGAAACATTAACGGAAGTTCAAACGAGTATCTTCTTCGTGCTCTCGTGTTTATGTCCTTACGGACACGCTACGCGAACGCGATTCAAAAATATTTTTTAACCACAAAGACGCAAAGAGCGCGAAGGTAAGATATCGAAAACTGGTTATTACCGCTTAGTGATGAAAGAGCGTTAAGCACGAATTCTGGTAACTCTCCTACTCGTCTTTGCTGTTGCTGTAGGATAGGTTCAAGTTATGCTCGCTCGTAGCTGATGCGATCTGCCGCTATGCTGTAGCGAAGCGATCGCCTGTATAACGTAGCTCATAGTACGCTTTCTCCTTATTTTTCCGCAATCACCTTCTAGTGGTTGGTAATGATGAATGAACATCACTGAAAAGTTAGCCCTGGTTGTCCGTAAGCTTAATATAGTTCAAGTAGGACTTCTTCTTGAAATGGCTCAAGCCATGACTGTAGAGATAGAGGAATTTGTTAATGAGGGTAGCGATCTTCTTGCTCCAGAATTTGTTACGAATTTCTCAAATCGTTTGATAATTCATCATGCAACTCATGTAGAAAAATTTAGTAAAAAAGCTTTTGAATATGCTTTTGCTGCGGCTTCTACCTCTGCGGGCAGAAAAGCCTCTATTACTCTCAACTCTACAAATCCGGGAGAAGATGTCATAGTTGACGGAGTAAAATTTTCGTTAAAAACAGAAGCTTCGGCAGGGCTTACTCGAAAGAAAAGTATTACTATTTCAAAGTTAATGGAAGCCCGGTGGATCAGAGAATGCAAAGCTCCTGAAGACTTCGCCAGAGAAACAACATACCGTGTTGTTTCTCATCTAAGGAAATACGAACGGATTGTGATGCTACGTGCATACGATATACCACCATCTCTGCCTACAGAAAATCAAACGGAAACTTTACCCCTGATTCAGGATAACGATACGATTAAAACCTTACCCAAAGTCCGATATGACCTATATGAAATTCCACTTCATGTATTAATGCTTATCGAAGGGCTGCAGGAGAGCAACTTTAAGCCAAGAACAAAGAACGGAGGCAGCAGTGCTAAGGTTTATACGGCAGATAATAAAGCAGCTTTCACCTTAATCTTAGACGGGAGTGTCGAGAAAATCACAATCGGTAGTCTGAGAACCGATCTGTGTTTCCTTCACGGCTCATGGGTTATACCTACAATTGGAGTAAACAGAGATGAGAATGAATCAGACGGGGATTGAAATACGTGAGGACAACTCAAGATTTGTCTGTTGTTCATCAAATTCTGATTCAATATCCTCTAGCTTAAGATGAGTATAAGGAAGTATAATTGAACTAATTAAGGGTTTTCTGCCACTTAGAATCCATTCACACAGGTGAGCTAATTGATAGGAGATGAGCGGAGGCACAGCGTCGCCTATTTGCCTATACATATTTGCTAGCCCGGATGCCACAAATTTGTAGTTCCTTGGAAAACCCTGAAGGATAGACATCTCCCTAACGGTACACAGACGGTCTTGTTCGGGATGGCTGTAACGCCCATTACCGATATGAGCACATTCTCTCTTAATAGTCACGGCTGGCTTATCCCAGCTTAACCGACCGTACACATCCGGATGCGACCCTAATTTTCCCTGAGAAATGTAGCGCAACATCGCCGGAGTCAGAAGATCGCGTGCCTCTGGGCAATGTCTTAAATCAGCCCAAGAACCACCGTCCTTTGGTATCATCTGAAGCCGTTTCAAACTTTTTAGCTCTGAAAATCCGGGTGCAATATGCAGGGGATCGTTCGGGTTTGGCTGCCCCCCAGCTATTGGCGGTAGTGATGAAATGGCTCTGCGAACATGGGTTGCTTCTAACCTAACACGAAACCCGCTCCACAAATCTTCAAGGGTTTTGAGGGAGAAATTTTCTCGCACTGCAATAACGAATGCCCGTTCTCTACGTTGCGGAAGACCGAACCGATTCAGCATATAATTTTTCCCATAAACCTGGTAGCCAAGGTGCATAAGTTCTTCCTGTAGCCTTTGGTAGTGATGAGTGAAGTTACCGACAACCAACTCTCTTGCATTCTCCATTAGGAAAATTGCTGGTTTAAATTCCTTCACAAAGAGAGCACTGCGCGTTATCAATGAGTTTCGGGGGTCATCTAATAGGTGATTTTCAGGCAGTGTTCTGGAGAACCCAGTGCAGGGCGCACATGAAATTAGGACATCAGGGGCATCAGTACCAAGAGTGTTTGCCAGAACTCTGCGTAGATCCTTCGGTTCCAGAGTTGATATATCCTCGTCCATCGGCTTTAAACCCATATTTGCTTGATAGGCGAGATTACATTGCAAAGATCCCCTGCTGCTGCTAGGCTTACCTATCTGGGCATCAACAGCCCCTAGTATCCTGAATTTTGGATGAGCATGGAAGCCATAGCTCATTCCTCCTACGCCCGAAAAAAGGTCAATTACAGTCCAGTGCTTGTTCAACGGTATCCTTTCTGCTAATAAAGTTTTTTCTGACCAAAGTATCAACTTTCAGTTAATACTTGTCAACAGGTAGTTAAAATGTGATGTTCATATTTTTATAAGAGTTAAAACAATCTATTGGTATCATAACTCTAGCAATTGCCCTTTGCCTGGAATTGCCCGTTTAAGACGTTGCAGACGTTGGAGAATTTTTTGGGGATTGATGGGGTTACTTCATACTTCATACTTCAGTTGACAAAATTGCTTTGATTTGAGCCAATAATTTCTCTAAAGATTTCCGTTTTTTGGGATCGTTCCACACTTTTTATCAACCCCAAACTTGACTTGAGTTTTCAGCATTAATTTCCGAATATGCAACAATTGGGATCAGCCTCTATGCCTAGAGCAAAGCATAAAACGCGATCGCTTCGTTAACTGTGGGATTTGTTAAAAAGGTTGATATTGCAGTGAGAAATAAAAACCATTATCTTGCAGGGAGTCTCCGCGATCGCTCACTCCAATCAATGGAACACCGTAATCTAGGCGTACATCCAAACCACGGGTAATTTGCCATTCCACACCCAAACCCAAACCTGCTATCAAACTGGGGTCTGGGTTGGAATCGCGATTGTTCCACCCACCGCCAATTTCAAAAAATGGGGTGATTTGTAGGGTTCTGGGGTTAGCGGTGACGGGAACGCGGAGTTCAAAAGAAGCGACAACGCCATTGTCAGATACGAGTTGGTTTTGGCGATAGCCCCTAACTGTGTCTATACCACCAATACTAAATCTTTCTAATGATAAAAGAGAGTCTGGAGTTAACTGGGCGTTGATGCGACTTAGCAGTATGGCTCTTGGAGATAACTGCTGTACCCACTGAAACTGTCCGAGCCAGGAAAAGAAGCGCCCATCGGTTCCCGTGTTATTGACAGTTGCATCAAAAGCATCAATACCGAAGTTGAATTGCGATCGCGCTGCTAGGACTTGCGTTCCACTCCGATTGACCCAGTCTTGGTAAAACCGAATGACGGTGACTCTGGATCTTCCGTCTTCCGGTCCTTCTGAGAAGGAGAAGGGGATATCATCGAGGAGGAAGGTTTGAGAGCGGCGCACATCTAATGATATACCAACTGCAAACTCAGTTTGAGGGGATTGTACTAAGGGTTGGCGCAGACCTACGGAAAAGGTTTCGGATTCGCTGCGAATATCCAAGTCTTGGAAAGGGTCTTCGATAATGTTGCTGTCGTTGTTGCTGTAGCTGAAGTTGAGAGTGCCATTATGTGGAAGAAGCGGTAAGCCGTAGCTGAAGCTGTAGAGGTTAAGCCCATCGGTGCGCCCGTATTCGGCGGTAAGGCGATCGCCAAAACCCAGCAAGTTGTCGTGACGGGCGTTGACTCGACCTTGAATTGAACCGATGCTGGGAGATTGGTAGTTATCGATGATAATACCTGCGTGAAATGCAGGGGCTTCTTTCAAATCTACTCGTAAGATATTGCGACCGGAAGTACTACCTGCAGTTAATTCTGCATTAACCCGTTCTATAAGTGGGTCAAGCTGCAACAGTTGCAAACCGGATTCTAAGCGTTTGCGGTTTAGGGGAGCTTTTGTAGCATTCCCCAGGCGACGAAGTACGTATCCTTTTCGCAGGCGGTTTAAGCCATTTATTTCGATTCGCTCCAAGTCGCCCTCTACGACTTGAATTTCCACGAGACCGTTTTTTAGATCTTGGTTGTTGGGCAGAAATGCACCGGAAGTGATGTAACCGTTTTTGAAGTAAAGTTCGGTGATAGCAGAGCGCAAAGTAATTAACTCTTCAAAGGTAACTTTCCGGTTTTCATATTCTTTGACTAGCTGATTAATCTCGTTTTTAAGAACGGTATTGCCCAGGACTTCGATTTTTTTGATGTAAAAGCTTGTGTTTGTGGGAGAAGGGGGTAAGGTGGGTTGAGGAGCGATCGGTGTTTGGAGATTGGGTGGTGGTTCTTTTGGAGTAGAGGGGATGGGTAGAGGAGGTTGAGTGGGGTTGGGAATAGTTTCCTCAACACGCCCTGGTGCAGTTGGGGGAATGGTGACTCCAGAAGGGGGGGACGATTGGGCTATTGAAAAGTTAGAAGATGCTTCAGTGGCGGCTCTCTCTGGGAGCATTGCTTTTAACGGGTGGGCGATGGCGAGATGTCCCATGCACGCTAGCAACGCTGCTACACTTAACTTACATATGCCTGCTGTGTGAATGGAGGCAAACAAACGCATAGCAACCTTATCAAAGTCCCCACTTCTAAACGTGGGAAACCTTCTGCTCACTGCCCTCGTACTTCTGCTTTTATTTACAGTACCTTTCAAAGTGCCCCTGAAACCAAACATTAGCAAGAAATATAGTATTTTTACTGGTCACTAGAAACGCAACTTATCACGGAATATTTCTACTGGCAAGTCAACTCTACTAGAAGGTCAGCATTCAGTATTTATTATTAAGATGAGAGCAAGCGCTAAATAATGCACTTACAATTTATATCCAGTTTTTTAAAATGCACTTTTCTGTTTTGTCCAAAATCCAATCCATGAGTGACAAGCTGTTATAGACAGTTGCTAACAGATTACTATAATCTGTTGTGCCTTGTTACTAGCTGAAAGTTTAGTTATTAACTGACTGTTAGATGAGGCGATCGCCTAAACTTTAGTTCAGGTGTTAGCTAGGAAAAGTTTTTTATAAAAGGTACTTTGTCTGTATAAATTGTCTCAGATTGCACCTATATATACTTAATGGAGTTCCTGTCCCTAAATACTAAGGAGAGCGCAATGTCTGAGGTATTTGTGCGTTTGGCTGGTTAACTGGACTAAAGATTGCTATTGGTGGTGCATTCATTCTTTGGTCAAAGAGTATACCTGCACAAGCCACGTCTGATACTACGTTGGGGGCTGAAGGTTCTGTGGCGACACCGAATGTAGGGATTCGGGGTTTGGTGAGCGATACCCAAGGGCAAGAACTTTCCTTGCGGGACACTTCGCGAACGGTTCTACGTATTGATGGGGGAGCAATTCGCGGGGCTAACCTGTTCCACAGTTTTCCAGAATTCAACCGGGCTTTGGCAGAAGGGCGATCCGATTGTAGAACCGCAAGGTATGTATCGCTTACCTTCTCGGCTTGGTTTTGAGTTGGGAATGTGCTGAGTGATGAAATTTAACCTCTTCAATGTTTATACAGAAAAGTGTATTTTTTAGAACCAGATTCGACATTCAAGCCAGCATAAATTGTAGCTGCTTTATCTAGTACTTTCTCTTAAATTAATGATTAAAGCTGAACGCTTACTAAGGAAGTGAGACGCAGCTAAGCAAAGCTTAGAGCAATGTTCATACAACCTTGCTCTCTCATAAATTGAATGAGGAGAAATGATTTTATGCAGACAGGAAGCTTATACACAGATAAAAAAATAGAACAGATTAAGGCAGAAGTTGAAAGAGCGATCGCTCAAGAAGAAAACAAACCTTTTGTAGTATCTATTATGGGACAAACAGGTGTGGGGAAATCCTCACTGCTGAATGCTCTGTTTGGTACTCGTTTAGCGACAAGTTCTGTACGTCCATGTACCAAAGAAATTGAGCGCGTTACTACTAAAAACCAGTTAGGGCATGAACTTTGGTTTTACGATTTACCTGGTATAGGAGAATCTGATGAAGCTGATGCTCAGTATCTTCAACAATATAGGCAAAAGCTTTTAAATTCTGATGTAGTTCTCTGGGCAATTCATGCTGACAATCGCTCTATTACTTTTGACACTCGTGCCTTAAATCAAATTTTAAGCTCTTTCAGTAAAAGCGAACAGGTGGAGTTGATAAGCAAAATTACTTTTGTTTTGACTAAGGTTGATTTACTGACATCACCTCCCTGGATTTTGTCTGTTGATTTACCGACATCACCTCCCTGGGTGTTACCAAAAATGGATCGTTATGGAGTGTTTGTACCTCATCCATTAACACGACAAATTCTGCAAGAAAAGGCTTCATACTATCAAGAGGTATTTCTCAAACCCTACGGTGAGCTAGTTGTTTCCCAAACTTATAACGACAGTTATTTCGACGTTAATGAGCCTCCTTTTTCTTACGATCGGGATACGGTTCGTTATCATGGGTTTTTGACTCTACAGAGTCTAGAAGGTTTGAAAAAACGCTTTCCCCAACATTCAAAAATCTTTGAGAGATTGTATGACAACTATCAAGTTATTCCTTGCTCATCCCTGTTTAGATACAATTTGAATCAATTAATGTTAGTGATTGTAAATAAGTTGGGAGTCAACGCTATTAAACGTTTCAAAAACTTCTTTGACAGCAAACAAATGAATAAAGTTCTTTTGTCGGAAGCGAAGAAGTATTCTAACATCATGGTTTTCGATGCCAACAGAAACAAAGTGATTTTCGATTTGTCTCGTGAAAAGATATAAGGAGATATAAAACATGGTTAGCTACTCTGAAGATGAATTGATGGAAGCTGTACGCAGACAGATGAGAATGGATCGACAATATCAGCGCAATGTAAATGCTGCGATTGAGCGGAAGGATAATATTTGGCTGAGGACACTGATTGAACAGGTAGCCGAAGCAGTATTTGGGCAAGTCGTTCAAAGTCTAATGAATTCCATTTTAGCCTTCTTTGGTTTCTAATATTTTGAGGGGTGAAATGTCTAGCAACGGGAGTTTCTACCCTCCCTTTTCAATACCAATGGTATTGTCTTAGGAGCAAGAAAATGAATAAAGTTCTTCGATTGAAGCGAAGAAGTATTCTAACATTGTGGTTTTCGATGCCAACAGAAAAAAGAGATTTTTGATTTGTTTAGTGAAAAGATATAAGGAGATATAAGACATGGTTAGCTACTCTGAAGATGAATTGTTGGAAGCTGTACGCAGACAGATGAGAATGGATCGGCAATATCAGCAGAATGTAAATGCTGCAATTGAGCGAAAGGATAATATTTGGCTGAGGACACTGATTGAACAGGTAGCCGAAGCAGTATTTGGGCAAATCGTTCAAAGTCTAATGAATTCCATTTTAGCCTTCTTCGGCTTCTAATATTTTGAGGGGTGAAATGTCCAGCAACGGGAGTTTCACCCCTCCCTTTTGAATCCTAAGATTTCTGAAAATGCATAAGTTGCGGTAGCTCACACCTATATATACTTAATGGAGTTCCCGTCCCTAAATACTGAGGAGAGTGCGATGTCTGGAGTATTTGTGCGTTTGGGCTGGTTGACTGGATTAAAAATAGCTATTGGTGGTACGCTCATTTTTTGGTCAAATAGTACACTCGCACAAGTCACGCCTGATACTACGTTGGGGGCTGAAGGTTCTGTGGTGACACCGAATGTAGAGATTAAGGGTGTGGTGAGCGATGCCCAAGGGCAAGAACTGGAAGTTCTACGCATTGATGGAGGAGCAATACGCGGGGGTAACCTGTTTCACAGTTTTCAGGAATTTAATGTTGGGGAAGGAAGAGGGGTTTATTTCACCAACCCTCAAGGAATTGAGAATATTCTCAGCCGGGTAACGGGGGCTAATCGTTCCGAGATATTGGGAAGGCTGGGTGTATTGGGGAATGCCAACTTGTTTCTGTTAAATCCGTCGGGGATCGTGTTTGGACAAAATGCGAGTTTGGATGTAGAGGGATCGTTTGTTGCCAGTACAGCCAGCAGCTTAAAATTTGCAGATAGCACAGAGTTTAATGCCACAAATCCTCAATCTACACCTTTGTTAACTATTAATGTGCCCATAGGTTTGCAATTTGGGAGTAATGCAGCAAGTGTTTCGATAAGTGGGTCTAGGTTACAGGTAAACCCCGGTAAGAGCCTAGCACTTGTTGGCGGCAATGTGAGCATAAATGGTGGGAAACTTATCGCTCCTTCAGGACGTGTGGAGTTGGGAGGGGTAGCAGGAGAAAACACTGTCAAACTTTTTCCTAACGGGGATTTCTTTGGTTTGAATTTTCCCCAAGGAGTGCCGCAAGCTAATGTATCTCTGACCAATCAAGCTGAAGTGAATGTACGTTCAAGCAATGGAGGTAGCATAGCAGTCAACGCAGCGAACGTAAATATGTCGGGGAGAAGCCAACTTTTGGCAGGAATTTCAGGGATTGGCTCACCCAACACTCAAGCGGGAGATATTAAAATTAATGCCACTGGAACAGTTGCGATCGCAGACGATAGTAGAATTTTCAACGAAGTGGCACGAAACGCTGTGGGCAATAGTGGTAGCATCAACATCATCACAGGCTCGTTAAAACTAACAAATGGTGCCGAACTAAGTGCCAGTACCTATGGAAAAGGAGATGCGGGCACTGTGAACATTACCGCTACTGATGCCATTAAGTTGGATGGCAAAGACAACAATGGATTTGATAGTGACGTGAGTTCAACGAATTCAAAACAGATCTCTCTTATATTAGGGAGGCTTCTAGACTTAGACTTTTTTAAAACGTTCTTCCCCCGCCTTAATGGAGAAGGAGGCAGTGAGTGTGAGGTCTGTGGAACTCGCGTTAACAGCGGAGTATTTAGCATAGTGGAATCGGGAGCAGAAGGCAAAGCTGGGGATGTAACGATAAGCACAGGCTCCTTAGAACTGACCAATGGTGCTGACATTAGTACCAGTACCTATGGAAAAGGAGATGCGGGCAGCGTGAATATTACTGCTACTAATGCCATCAAGTTTAATGACAGTAATGCATTTAGCCAAGTCAACAGTGGAGCGGAAGGCAAAGCTGGGGGTGTAACAATACGCACAGGCTCCTTAGAACTGACCAATGGTGCTCAACTGAGTGCCAGTACCAGTGGAAGAGATGCGGGCAGTGTGAACATTACTGCTACTGATTTCATCAAATTTGATGGCGAAGATAAGGATGGATTTAACAGTGGGGCATTCAGCCAAGTCAACAGTGGAGCGGAAGGCAAAGCTGGAGGTGTAACAATACGCACAGGCTCCTTAGAACTGACCAATGGTGCTCAACTGAGTGCCAGTACCAGTGGAAAAGGAGATGCGGGCAGTGTGAACATTACTGCTACTGATTTTACCAAATTTGATGGCGAAGATAAGGATGGATTTAACAGTGGGGCATTCAGCCAAGTCAACAGTGGAGCGGAAGGCACAGCTGGGGGTGTAACAATACGCACAGGCTCCTTAGAACTGACCAATGGTGCTCAACTGAGTGCCAGTACCAGTGGAAAAGGAGATGCGGGCAGTGTGAACATTACTGCTACTGATTTTACCAAATTTGATGGCGAAGATAAGGATGGATTTAACAGTGGGGCATTCAGCCAAGTCAACAGTGGAGCGGAAGGCACAGCTGGGGGTGTAACAATACGCACAGGCTCCTTAGAACTGACCAATGGTGCTCAACTGAGTGCCAGTACCAGTGGAAAAGGAGATGCGGGCAGTGTGAACATAGGCGTAGGCTCGTTAGAACTGACCAATGGTGCTGTAATTAGTGCCAGTACTAATGGAAAAGGCGATGCAGGTAGTGTAAACATTACCGCTACTGATTTCATCAAGTTTAATGATAGTGTTGCATTTAGCCAAGTCAACAGTGGAGCGGTGGGCAAAGCCGGGGATGTAACGATAAGCACAGGCTCATTGGATCTGAACGATGGTGCTGTAATTAGTGCCAGTACATTTGGAAAAGGAGATG
The DNA here is from genome assembly GCF_000346485.2 of Scytonema hofmannii PCC 7110. NCBI lineage: Bacteria > Bacillati > Cyanobacteriota > Cyanophyceae > Nostocales > Scytonemataceae > Scytonema > Scytonema hofmannii. The sequence continues at coordinate 1,400,329 of NZ_KQ976354.1, read as the reverse complement.
CGGGCAGTGTGAACATTACTGCTACTGATTTCATCAAATTTGATGGCGAAGATAAAAATGGATTTAACAGTGGGGCATTCAGCCAGGTCAGCAGTGAAGCGGTAGGCACAGCTGGGGGTGTAACAATACGCACCGGCTCGTTAGAACTGACCAATGGTGCTGTAATTAGTGCCAGTACCAATGGAAAAGGCAATGCAGGTAGTGTGAACATTACCGTCACTGATGTCATCAAGTTTGATGGTGAAGATAAGGATGGAAATTCCAGTGGGGCATTCAGCCAGGTCAGCAGTGGAGCGGTAGGCACAGCCGGGGGTGTAACGATAAGCACAAGCTCCTTAGAATTGACCAATGGTGCTGCAATTAGTGCCAGTACTAATGGAAAAGGAGATGCGGGTAGTATCAATCTTAACGTTACCGGACTTTTTAGCGCTACTGATAGTGAGATCGTTACATCTGCAACACAATCTTCCGGAGGCGCGATCGCAATCACAGCAGGTAACATTCGCCTTTACGGTGACAGTGATATCACAACCAATGTCGAAACAGAGACAGGTGGCGGTGGTGACATCACGCTAACAGCTAATTCTATCATTGCTTTTGATGACAGCGATATCCTGGCGTTTGCGCGAGATGGCAAAGGCGGTAACATTAACCTCAATACCCGTGCGTTCTTTGGTCAAAATTACCAAAAAGCTTCTTCTGCTCTTGTTTCCGACAACTTTGATGGGAACAACCGTGTTGATATCAATGCCAGTGGAGCGATTTCCTCTGGTGTGGTAACCGTACCCGACACCAGTTTCATTCAAGATAGCTTGAGTGAGTTACCTGAAAATGCTATTGACACGGGTAGCTTGATTGCTAATAGTTGCATTGCACGCGGTTCTCGCCAGCAAGAGGGAACTTTCGTTATTACGGGTTCTGGTGGTTTACCTACAAGTCCGGGAAACGTTTTGATGTCACAATATACTTTTGGCACTGCGCGTACTGTATCTAACACTCTCCCATCTGCCAACTCGCCTCGTCGTCGTTGGCAGAAAGGCGATCCGATTGTAGAACCGCAAGGTGTGTATCAATTGTCTTCAGGTCAGCTTGTTTTGAGTCGCGAATGTTTTTGAGGAATTATGAATTATGAATTATGAATTGGAGTGAAATGAGTTGATAAGTTTTTGTCTTTACATAGGAGTTGATTTGTGATTAACCAATACCGCAGATATATTCAGCGTCGATCGCTTGGATTTCTCTTTCTTTGCAGCCTGACTTTTTGCTTGTGGCTGAATCATGCAGTACTCATAGGAGAAGTGGTACGCGCACAAACTCCTGATACTGGTCAACTATTGGTGCAGCAGGGTGTTGAAAGTTACCAAGTGGGACGCTTGCAGAGTGCGATTAAAGACTGGGAACAAGCTTTAACGATTTATAAGGATACTAACGATCGCACAGGTGAGGCGGTGGTTTTAGAAAATTTGGCAAGAGCATATCAACAAGTGGGTCAAATGGATAAGTCTATTGCCCATTGGGATAAAGCGATCGCTTACTACCGCAAAGTTGGAGATGTACAGCAGGTAGGACGCATGCTGATAGAGCAGTCTCAAGTATACAATAGCTTGGGGCAACCCAAAAAAGCGATCGCTCTGTTGTGTGGTGTCCTTCAGGGCGAACCGGAAGAGGAGCCATCAAAGGAGGTAGAAAAAAATTCAGATTGTCGCCAAGAAAGCGCATTGCTCCTTACCCGATTCTCGAAAGATCGAACGGGTGAAGCAGGTACATTGGGAAGTCTTGGAGAAGCTTACCGTCTGGTGGGTTATTATGACCGATCTATTCAGTATCTTGAGAGTGCTGAAAAGATTGCTCCCAAGGGTTTTGATTTTTTAGTACTCAATAGTTTGGGTAATGCTTATGTGAGTCGGGCGGAACTTTGGAATCTGCGTGCTGAGTCTGCAGAAAAAAGCCGCGTGCAAAAGGTTGATGAATTTAAACAGCAATCTAAAAGTGATTACCAGAAAGCGTTGAACAAGTTTCAGTCTAGTTTTGAAAAAGCTGGCGAGCAAGGTAACCAAGTTGCTCAAATACGAGTGTTGATGAATTTAATTCAGTTTTACTACCGCACTCAAGCCGAACAAATTCAGTTTGATAAAGCAGTGCAAAAAGCTTTAGCCTTGCGGGAGAAATTACCAGATTCTACAAGTAAAGTTTATATAACAGTCGATTTAGCCAATCTTCCAGTTGTTACTAAACCTGTGAGTTCGTCTTTAACTCAGTGTCCTCTTCAGCGACAACTATCAGATGAGCAAGCGATCGCACTCCTTGAGGATGCAGTAAAGGTTGCTGACAATATTCAAGATCCGCGATCGCTATCTTTTGCAAATGGAGCTAGGGGTCATTTTTATGAATGTCGTCAGCAATATGAGCCAGCTTTAGAATTTACTCGGAAAGCACTTTGGCAAGCTGACCAAAAATTAAAGGCAAAAGACAGTCTTTATTTATGGCAATGGCAAGCCGGACGAATTTTTAACAAACAAAACAAGAAATCAGAAGCTGTTACAGCTTATCAAGAAGCCTACTCTACTTTAGAAGAAATTCGCAGCGATCTTTTAGAAGCCGATCGCGATTTACAATTTGATTTCCGAGATGTTGTTGAGCCTCTTTACCGTGAGTTGGCTCAGTTAAGATTGGAGTTAGCCGAGCTATCATCTATTGAACCAGAAAATCGGAAAAAGCAGCTAAGAACTGCCCTGCAAACTATAGATTCTTTAAAACTAGCAGAATTACAAAATTACTTTGGTAATGATTGTGTCATAGCAGCTATTAATAACTCTAAAAATGTTGAAGAACTCTTACAAAAAGATACTGTTGTTTTGAGTTCTATCATTTTTGATAATCGGACTGCTATTTTGCTGAATTTACCTAATGGAAGTCAGCAAGTTGAATGGATAAATGAAAAACGCGAGGATTTGGAGAAAGAAATTCAAAACTTCAGCCAATTACTTAGAGATGGAGATAAAACAATAAGTGATGATAAGATTAAACAAGCATCTCAAGAATTATACAGTAAAATTTTTCAAAAACTTGAAAAGAAAGCTAATTTAGCTGCTGAAAATATCAAAACTCTTGTTTTTATTCAAGATGGCTTCTTTCGCAGTATTCCAATGGCAGCGCTTTATGATGGAAAGCAATACTTAATTGAGAAGTATGCTATTGCTACAACTCCCAGTTTGCGTTTGACAACATCTCAAAAACTAAACCGTCAACAAAGTCGAGCTTTAATCTTAGGCGTAACGACAAAAGTAAAAGTTGATGAAGAAGATTATCCTGTTTTACCAAAAGTGAAGTCAGAAATTAATAACGTTCAACAACTCTTCCCAAATAGTAAAGTTTTAGTAGATAGTAGTTTTAACCGCGATAATTTAGGAAAAGAACTCAATAAAACTGCTTATCCGATTATTCACATTGCGACTCACGCTCAGTTTGGCATCATTGCAGAGGATACTTTTCTCGTTGCAGGAGATAACGACAAACTCACAATTAAGGAGTTAGAAAATACTCTGCGTCAAGTTAATGGTGGTCTTAACTCAGTGGAATTACTGACACTGACTGCTTGTCAAACGGCTGTAGGAGATGACCGTGCAACTCTTGGTTTGGCTGGTGTCGCCTTGCAGGTTGGCGTCAAAAGTGCGCTAGCAACTCTATGGTCTGTTAACGACGAGTCCACATTTCACTTAATATCTGCGTTTTACGATAACTTCCGCAAATCAGGAGTGAGTAAGGCAGAGGCTTTGCGTCAAGCTCAACTGAAACTAATTAACGCTAAGAAAATAGATAGCCTGAATGACCAATATGATAACCCTGCTTACTGGGCACCGTTTATTCTAAGCGGTAACTGGCTTTAACACTGTACGTTCGCTCCCTCCTATTTTTTTTAGGAGGGAATTTTTGCTGTTTATTATGGTGCGGTTGTAGGCGGACTGCTACCACCATTGCGATCGCGCAAGTACTCCCAAATCTGTCGAATCTCGGTTCGGAACTCTTGCCGATCGCGCTCTGCCTGTTCCCGGAAAGCTTGGCGGTCAATTGCTGCTTGCTGCCGATCCTGTGCTGCTTGCTCTGCCAAATTGTTGATATTGCGGTTGGTCTGTTCGCTTAGATTTCTAAGATTTTCGCTTAATTCCTGGATATTCGCTACCAGCACATCAATGGTAGCGTCATGTTGTAGAACTGTTTCGCCAACGTTGGCAAACAGAGTTTCTAAGCGGCTGAGTCGTTCGTCAGTGGTTGGTGGTTGTCCTGCGTTAGTCATTTGTTTGTTTTGTACTCTTTGCGTTCTATTAACGATTTTTTGACTATTGCAAGAATCAGCTGAGGCACAGTTCTAAATTCTGATTCTGCCCATTCTTGCAGTTCCTCATATTCTTCAGGAGCGAACGAAATTGTAGTTCTCGGTCTTTTAGTCGCCATCAATAGCATCACTTGTCTATTCAATAGACATTATCTGCTATCTTACTTTGAATTCTAAAAAAACATTACTTGATGTTCTATTTGACAAGTGATGTACCTGTAGATTAGGATAACAAGTGTGGAAGGAAAAGACAACTGAAACGCTCTCCACACAAAGATTTCAACCCACGGCATACACTGCGTGCTCGTGTCATTCTTGCACGGCTATCAGATGTTTGCAATCCGAACCTTGATAACTGAAATCAAAGTGACTGCTTGAGGGGTATATCAGATAGATATAAAATACGCTCATGAATAAAATACTGAAGACAATAACACCCTTATAGCTCTACCGCTTCTAAAAACCGGGTTAAGGCTTACTCCCGCAACAGTCTAAAACTTTATTCTCTTTCTACACCTAACCGAGCAGTATTGACTGAAGATTGTGTTTCATTTTGCCCAGTTTGCGATCGCCTTTAAACTCTCAATTCTTTGCTGAAGTTCTTGGCTTTCCTCAGACTTTCCTATTTGTCCTTCGGATTGTGCTAGAGATTCTACCAGCGTTGCACCGACTGCTCCGAGTTTCCCTGGTGGCGCTAAATTCAGCGCTTCTCCTAGTGCGTCATACCACAAACCTTGTTGGGCGTAAAGCTTGGCTTTTTGAGAATCATTTGCTATTTTCGGTTGATTACTTTTGATATCTGATGACATCTCAACAACCGTAAATTCTGCCTTTTGCATTAAATTACCATTTGGACAAGAGATGGCGACTTGCCATAGGTATCGTTTCCCTACGCTTAATCCAGGATGGTTTTCTGGAAGAGAATACTTGTTAATCCCCTTTGAAGCTTGCAATTTAATCGGATCGCCTATTTGTTTGGGTTTACCATTCGCCTCAAACTCAAAAAGCCAAAATTCTGTATTGTGAGGGCTGTAGGAGAACCAGGCAAAGGTTGGATGCTTGGAAACTGTATGTCCAACATAAGCTTGAGGAGCAAGGACTGTCAGGGGTATTTGTTCTCCCGGACACCCTCTAGGTCCTCCCGACGTGGTGTAATCACTGGGAGGTTTTTGATTTCGGGGGGGTACATAACCAGCTATAGCTGGAGAAACAAACAAGAATAAGCTTAGGAGCAAACCTAAATTGAGTTTGCGATTAATACCTTTGATGAGCAACCACAAGATTTGAGCCTTCATAATCTCCCCTAGGTGTATTGTTCATTATTTAATTTACTGTGAATAAACTACAAACTGAGAAATAAAGATTTAGGGAAAAACTTACTAAAAAAGTCATGAAATTTTGATAAAGATTATCGATGGAATACATGAGTTGTCCGATTGGTGATCGGCTTAAATGACGGTTACTAACTCAATACTACAATCGCTCGGACTTTGTCACTAGCTCAAAATCTAGTTATTAACTGACTATTTGATTGGGGATTACCTGAACTAAAGTATAGTCTCCAGAGTCCGTTAGAAAATGCATAAGTTGCGGTAGCTCGCACCCATATATACTAAATGGAGTTCTTGCCCCTAAATAGCGAGGGAAGTGCGATGTCTATAGTATCTGCACGTCTAAAGTGGTTGACTGGACTAAAGATTGCTATTAGTAGTGTATTAGTTCTTTGGTCAAATCTTACACTCGCGCAAGCCACGCCTGATACTACGTTAGGGGCTGAAAGTTCTGTGGTGACAACGGATGTGGAGATTCGGGGTTTGGTGAGCGATCGCATAGACGGAGGAGCAAGACGCGGGGCTAACTTGTTTCACAGTTTTCAAGGATTTAACGTGAGGGAAGGAAGAGGGGTTTATTTCACCAACCCTCAAGGAATTGAGAACATTCTCAGCCGGGTGACAGGGGCTAACCGTTCTGAGGTTTTAATGTCACTGTATACTTTTGGCACTGTGCGTACTGTAGCCAATACTGCTCCATCTGTCAACTCGACTCGTCGTCCTTGGCAGAAAGGCGACCCGATTGTGGAACCACAGGGTGTCTATCGCTTATCTTCAGGTCAGCTTGTTTTAAGTCGGGAGTGTTCTCATTAGAGACGCATTTTTTTATTGTATTAGAGGTAGATTGAGCAGTGTATACAGAAAAGTGTATTATTGACAGCCGAATTTAATATTTAATAAAGCACAAAAGGTAAGAGCGTTATCTTGTGTTTATTTTTATCTTATTGATTAAGCTCATACCAATTTTCTATAAAGATGCAGTTAATATTTATTACCCGAACGCCTAGACACTGAGTATGTCAAGTGTGGTGGAAGGAAAGAGTAAGTATTAAATTAAGTGCAATTCAGAAATGTATAAATGATTACTTTTAGCGAGCGAGCAATACCAATGAAAAAAATTCTTTTCCCTTTATTTACCTTGTTATCATTTTGTTCGTGGTCAACAACCGTTGATGCAAGCATTTTTCTTAATGAAAGGCGGTGGCCACAGAATTCCTCAGGACGTACTGTTATTTCTGTTTGCATTGAAAAAGATAGTTCGGTTACAGAAAGAAGCAGCAATTGGTATCAAAGTTGGTTGATTCACGGTTGGCTAGCTCAAGATGGTTGGAGGGATTCCAGCAATCCGAGTTTAGATGAGGTCATAGCTAGAATAAGAAGTGCTTTAAAAAAAAGTTGGGAACGAACAGGTTCTATTTCTTTTGTAGGGTGGCAATTCTGTGACTCCCTAACGCCAGAACAGCAAAATAATTCGATTCGTTTCTGGATTCATCCTAATGCTGACAACAAATCATTTATCGGTACAAGTGTGAGAGGAAAAGAAAAAGGTACACAAATTAAGCCTTGGGGTACTGGAGGGTCTCAAACGCAGTGTATCCGGTATAACAGCGATAGAAACAGCATGGAATACCATTTTACTTGTGCAGAGCAATTTGCCATCCACGAGTTTGGACATGCCCTTGGTTTTGAACACGAGTGGAAGCATCCATTGAAGCCAGCCGCTTGCCCAAAAAATGAGTCACTCATTTCATTTAGCGATGCTAGCCAAACTTACTCAAGTACGAAATCTTATACTATAGTTAATCTGAATTCATACGATATAGATTCTATCATGACGTATGATGAGGGTTGTGCAGATGTAACTGGTGAGCGTTTCGGAAGCCCGAATCTAAGTCCAACTGATGAAGCTGGACTTAAAGAAGTTTATCCCTGACTTTTCACGGGATGTGGAATGAAGATGAGGGGATCGCCTAAACTTTAGTTCAGGTCTCATTCTAATTTTCTGATTTCTTGTTGAAAAAGCCAAGAAACCTGATAATGATTTTAAGGCAATAAAGTTAATGGCGTAATGAGCAGCTTATGGAATTGGTTGTGGAAGCTAAGTTGGATAGGTGCGTTTAGCTTAGCCGTGTTGCAGATATTGGCATTAACAATATCTCAGCAAGCTAATGCACAAATTACACCCGATACCACCTTGGGAGCGGAAAGTTCTGTCGTGACACCCAATGAAGTCATTCGTGGATGGATGAGCGATCGCATTGGACAAGAACTGAAAGTTATACGGATTGATGGGGGAGCAATTCGCGGCGCTAACCTGTTCCACAGTTTTCAAGAATTTAATGTGGAAGAAGGAAGAGGAGTTTATTTCGCTAATCCCCAGGGAATTGAGAACATTCTCAGCCGGGTGACAGGGACTAACCGTTCCGAGATTTTGGGGAGGCTGGGTGTATTAGGTAATGCTAACTTGTTTCTGATAAATCCTAACGGAATTGTTTTTGGGCAAAATGCGAGTTTGGATGTTGAAGGGTCATTTGTGGCGACGACAGCTGAGGCGATCGCATTGGGTGAGCAAGGTGATTTTAGTGCGACTCAACCGCAACAAAGCAGTTTACTGTCCGTGAGTCCAGGAGCGCTGTTTTTTAATCAAGCTGCTGCACAACCAGGGAACATTATTCATGCAGGAAATTTATCAGCAGGAAAAGATTTGACACTAGCAGCTAGGAATTTAGAGCTACAGGGTCAGTTGTACGCTGGGGAGAATTTGACTTTGCAAGCAACTGATACATTAAGAATTCGAGATAGTGTAACGAATCCTTTTGTTGCAGCTGCTAGAGGACAAGTCTTGGTACAGGGGAATCAAGGTGTGGATATTTTTGCCTTAAATCATCCAGAGAGTGGCTTGTTTTCTGGCGGGAATATGATTTTGCGAAGCGCTAACACGGTAGGAGGGGATGCTCGCTATTGGAGTGGGGATAGTTTTCGGATAGAGCAACTCGATGGAAGTTTGGGAAATTTATTTAGTCCAAACGATCCCATTATTCGGTCTAGAGGAGATGTTAGCTTCAACAGTTATTATGGTACCTCCTTGCATATTTTGGCAGCAGGTAGCGTGACAATTCCAGGGGTAGTTGCGATTACAGGAGCGGAAACAGGAACATCTGGAGTTGATTTTATTGCTGAAAACTTTACCTTATCCAATGGAACGGAGTTGCCAATTGATGGAAGAGCTAGACCAACTTTTGATGTGCGTGCTGGAGTCGATCCTTCTGCAATTGGTAATTTTGGAAATACAGGTGTCAATGCTGATTTCTTCTTTAATATTTCCTCAAATATTTTCTCGTTATTCTCTAGTATTTCGAGAACTCCAACCATCTCAAATACGGCAACAAGTGCAGATATCAACATCGGAGGAATTGCGATGCTTGGTAGCAATGCAGCAAACGGGCTTGTTTTTTTAAGCAATCAGTACAAACCCAATTTATCCTTGCCAAGGGGCAACATTGAAGTAGGAACGATTGTGACAGCAGATACTCAGAGTTTAGCTCAATTGGAAGAGCGCTTGCCTGCTATCCTTCGTAATTTCCTTACTAATGGCTTTAATGGTAATGGCGGTGATGTGATTATTGACTCCAGAAGTAGTATTGGGCTGAACGGGACTCGGATTGCGAACTTTGATATAAATGCTGGTAGCTTTATCTATACCTCGTCAGCAACTGGCGAAGCGGGAAATATTACTCTCCTTGCTAAGGAGAATATTTTCTTAGCTACTGGTTCAGGGGTGGTTTCAGAAACAAGAGGTTCGGAGCGGGGAGGAAAAGTTACTGTCACTGCTTCCGAGAAGTTGGAATTAGTTGGTCCAAATACTCTGCTAGGAACTTCAACTCAAAGTGATGCTCCTAATGGTGGTAGGGGTGGAGATGTAGAAATTAATACAAAAGAACTGATTCTTCGCGAGCGTGCATATATAGGAAGTGCAAGTGGTGTGAGCAGTACAGGTGATGTAGGTAACGTCACATTAAATGCCACAGAATCCATACAGTTGCTTGAAGGCGGAGGTGTAAACAGTAATACTAATGGAAGTGGTCGGGCTGGAAATATAACAATTAACACTCAGAGATTAATTGCTCAACAAGGGAATTCAAAAGAAGGATCGGGAGTATCAGCTTCAAGTTTATCGACACTCAATAACGCTGGTGTTGGAGGAAACCTCATCGTCAAAGCTTCTGAGTCCGTGCAATTGATTGGTAATCGACCGGGAGTTGTAGATGATTTGACTTCAACTACTGAAATTGCCAATTTATTAATAGAATCAACAGTCAATTTACCAGGAGATGGAGTGCCATTAATTTCTGGATTGATAACAGTGACTTCTGGTCCTGGAAATGCTGGTGATTTGATAGTTGACACCAAGCAGTTACTTATCCAGGATGGTGCAGGTATTGCTACAGCGACTGTTGGCAGTAACATTGAGAAAGCTGGAAAAGGCGGAAATTTAACAGTCAAAGCCGATGACTCCATCACCTTGTCTGGCGTTGGAGGTTTGGCAAGTGCGACTTTGGGGACGGGAAATGCAGGAAACTTAAGTTTGACAACAAAGGAATTACTGACCCAAAATGGTGCGGCGATTTCCTCTGAAACCCGTGCTGCTGGAGAAGCTGGAACGTTAACTATTGACGCTGAACGTTTAAGAGTCTTGAGTGCAGGACAAATCCGAGCTGGGACAACTGGTTCTGGTCAGGGAAAAACGATAACAATAACGGCTGATAATGTAGAATTGGCTGGTGTCTCTAAAAAACTTATCTCAAGTAGCTTGACAACTGAGACAACAGGTGAAGGAACAGCTGGTAATTTGATAATTAATGCTCGAAATCTCAGTATTAATAATGGAGCACGGATTTCCGCCGCCACCTCTAATCAAGGTCAGGGAGGTAGCATAACTGTAACAGCACCTGAGTCTGTAACCCTTAGCGGTAACACTCAACTATCTGTTGAAGCAAGTGGCGCTGGTAAAGCCGGAGACGTGACCATTAACACAAACCTTTTGACTGTCGAAAAACAAGCTGCAATCAACGCGACTTCTACTGCTAGTGCTACTACCTCACAACAAGGTGGTAGCATTGCGCTCAACGCTTCCAACATCAATCTATTTGGTACTCCTGGTATACTTGCTGAAACCCAAGGTGAGGTACCTGCAGGCACTTTAACCATACAACCATATAACAATGGTCAAAGTTTAAATGTGAATTTTGCTCAAGACGCTCGCATTTCCGCTTCTACCCGTGGTAGCGGTCAGGGGGGAAGTTTAATTGTGAAGGCACCAGAAGCAGTGACTCTATCGGGTAATGGTCAACTGACTGTGGAAACGAGTGGTGCAGGTGCTGCTGGAGATGTCAAAATAAACACACAAAACTTAACAATTCAAGAGAATGCCAAAGTATCAGCTTCTACTACTAGCACGGGTCAGGGAGGTAACATCAATATCCAAAGCAACTCAGTAACTCTGAATAAGGGTGAAATTAGCGCTCGTACTCAAGGGCAGGGTAACGGAGGTCAGATTAATATTGATGTGGATGAACTTTTGAGGGTTACTGATAGCGATATTGTCACTGCTGCCATTCAATCTTCCGGAGGTGCGATCGCGATTGCAGCTAAGGACATTCGCTTGTTTGGTGACAGCGACATTACAACCAATGTTGGGAGTGGCGCAGGTGGTGGTGGTAACATTACCCTGACGGCAAATTCCATCATTGCCTTTGATGACAGCGATCTCCTTGCATTTGCTCGAGATGGTAAAGGGGGTGATATCGCCCTTAAAACTCCCGCTTTCTTTGGCAACGGCTACAATCCTGTTCTTACTGATAGAGATCTTAGCACTCTAGATGGGAACCAACGTGTAGATATTAATGCTAGTGGTGCGGTGTCTGGTAATATCTCAATTCCCGACACCAGTTTTATTCAAGGTAGCCTGAGTGAGTTACCAGAGAACCCAATAGATACTGGTAGCTTGATTGCTAATAGTTGTATTGCACGCAATCCAAGTCAGCAAGAGGGAACTTTCATAATTACGGGTTCTGGTAGCTTGCCCTCTGGTCCGGGAGATGCTTTGATGTCACTATATACTTTTGGCACTGTACGTTCCGTGTCGAATGTCTCCCCATCCACCAACTCGACTCATCGCCCTTGGCAGAAAGGCGATCCGATTGTGGAACCACAGGGTGTGTATCGCTTACCTTCAGGACAGCTTATTTTGAGTCGGGAGTGTTCTTTATAAAAGAATAGAAAAGGGTCCACTAGTATTAAGTGGAACGTTGAAGGTTTTAAGGTCAAACAAGTCATTTGAAACTGGCATTAAAGAAGTAACCCCTTCCACAATCCCAACAAGGTCTCCGGAAGTTCTGAAAATATTTAAACTTCCGTTTACTACCTGAAAATTGTAGTTCTGTGGCGATCCTTCTAACACGATTAGATCCTCAAACCGCTGAAAGTTCCGGATTAAAGCATAGTCTGCATTACCACGACCAACGTAAAATTGCTGAGGCGTGGAGGTTAAAGAAGACAAAGTGGGATGTCCAAGGACGAATACATCCCTCCCTTCTCTGCCAATTAGGGTATCAACTTCACCGACTCCAGCAACTGTAGATCCATTTAATAAAGCGTCGAAAGCTACTCCAGCCAGGACTTTAGTCCCCTGACCAAAACCAGTGATAGTGTCATTCCCACTGCTTCCAAAGAAAAAGCCAATCCGGTTCTCCTGTTGTCCAAACTGCGTGTAGTGCTGTAGACCTGAGCTAAAAGAGCCAGCCTTAACAGCCGCCGCTACATCAGGATATACTTGCAAGTAAGCATTTTCATTAAACATTAAAGAACCTCCAGAACAATCTTCAAATGAGTTGCACTAAATCTTGATTGATTATTTCCTATTGTATTGGAAGCAAATTGAGCAACACATACAGAAAAGTGTATTTTTTGAAGTTGATAATGTGCGTACTGTATTCATTGCCTCTTCATCCATGAATCCTACTTGTCGTCCTTGGCAGAAAGGCGATGCGATTGTGGAACCGCAGGGTGTATATCGCTTATCTTGGGGTCAGCTTGTTTTGAGCCGGGAGTGTTCTGATTAAAGACTTTTAAAAAAGATTTAAACCAATTCCCGAGCTGACCTTTACCACCTCTCAAAGACCAGGTTAATTCGCATAAAGTTCCACGAGGAGAAACAGACTCTCGCTTAAAATAACCTCTTAAGTTTCTAGCTAAATTTATAGCTTGCTTTGTTCCTTTATTTTCTGAATCTGAACCAATACCGCACCCATTATCTTTAATGCTGAGAGTATACCAGCCTTGGTTTTCTTTACCAGTAGCTTGAATGCGTTTGGCTCCTACTGCGTGTTTACCAACATTGCATAAGGCTTCTTCTAAAAATTGGCAGAGTTCTCGTTTCTGTTCGATATTTAAATATTTTTCTTCAATAGGGTCAAAGGCGCGGGTTTTCAACTTAAGATTTTGAAAATGGGTGAGATCTCTTTTTAGTGTACTGGTGTAAACTTCGTAGAAAAGTTCGTGAATGGGAAGTTTTAAATCAAGTTTTAAGCCACTCCCTAAAAGAAGGCTTTCTTCTTGATTTAAAGCTTCTAATTTTAAGTGTTCGCCTATGGCTCGAATTTCTTGGTCGAGATTTTCTAATTGACCGTGTAATTTATCCTGGGGAAAATCTTTCTCTTGAACGCATCTTAAAGCATTAGCGAGTGTTTGCAGGGGTCCATTGTGAATGAGAGTAAATGCGTGGTCGATAGTGCGTTGGCGTTCGTTGAGTTGAGACTGCATAGCGCGATCGCGTTGATAAAAAGCAAAAGCACTCAAACCGACACCGTTGATGCTTAAAATTAACAAATTTGGTGCGACAGGAACCCACCAACCCCATGTAAGAAGCAGGTAACTACCTCCAACTAGGGAAAGACTCGTCACGCCAACAGCAAACAAATTCATAAGTACGGATTGAGTCAGTCGTCCAATAATAATAGGGATAAAACCCCAAACCGCAATCCACAGATATTCCCACTCATCCGACCAAACTTTTAACAATGGTCGTTCGTTAAGAACAGCACTAATAATTTGGGAACAAGCATGAGCGTGAAATTTGACTCCAAAAATATGACCATCCGGTTTTAATCCAGCAACGGCTTCAGTATTAATGTAGTCTGGAACACTGGGAGCAGTTATGCCTATCAAAACAATGCGATCGCGAAACCATTCTGGCTTAAATTTATCGGTTTTAATATCATCAAGGGATAAAACTCGAAATGGTTCTCTTCCACTCCGCCACTTAAGTAATGTTTGAACTCCACCGGGATCTATTCCTACATAAGCGCCAGTATTTAGCGAAACGCGAGGGATTTCAACTGAGGCAAATCGCATAGTTTCGGAGTCACGAACCCCATTTTTTAAAGGAATGCCTTCCCTCAATAAATAAGCTTCTGCTAAACGCAAAGGGAGGGAAAACTTGTAGTTTTGACCCTTCTGTAAGGATGGTGTACTAAGAAGAATGCGCCGGGAATTGCCATCTTTATCTGATAGAGCATCGGCGAAACCAACTTGGTCGTCAGGTATATTTGGCGGTGGTGCATATTGAGGTGGTAAAACTTTTTCAATAGCAATTAAATTTTTACTCTGTTTAAATACATCAACCAGTTCTTTATGACCGGGTTCAACAGGTACATTTCTAACAATATCTAGACCAATAACTCTAGGCTTATAATTCTGTACTTTCCTAATGAGTGCTGCAATCTCTTTATCTGGAATGGGATAAGTTTTTGCACTCTCGATATCATTTTCAGTTATGCCGATAATGGTGATTCTATCATCCATAGGCTCAGCAGGACGCAGGCGCAGAAAGTTATCAAAAGCCATCCACTCTAGAGGCTGAAGTAACCCATATAACCGAGCGATGATGATAATCGTCAAGACTGCAAATCCTGGTAACGCTCCTGTACGCCAAATGGCAAGTTCTTTTTTAATTTTTCTCCAAATCTCCGTCCCAGAATCCCCAGTCATGAATCATTAACTCCTCATTAATCAATTAGCCCTTCTTCTCTAGCGCGGATTGTCGTTTGAATTCGCATATTCTTACCTTCTTGTTTGCAATCTTCAGGATAAACACCCAAAACGTCTTGGATTTTAGTCCAATAGGAACGGACAGTTCGTTCGTGTATGTACATGCGATCGGCAATAGCTTTATCTTGCAATCCTTCTTCAAATGCTAGCTTCAAAACTTCTAGCCATTCTGGCTTAAATTCCAATGCTGTTTTGATATCTTTTGTATGGGTTATACCTTGTAGCGCCAAGTTAACCCTATTTAAAATTTCCTTTTCGGAAAGCCCTTTATTGGCAATGACAAAGCCCCCTTCATGGTCATCAATTTCACGTTTAATACGTACTAATGCCTTAATATAACTGCTTTGCACTACAAGATTGAGTGTAGGACACTTCTTCATTAAGGTCTTTAACAGTTGAATACCTGTATCAATTTGAGCCATCATTCCCGGCTTCTCTGGAATGGACAGGTCTATGACAACAAGGTCAAGCTGACAGCTTGCTAGTAAATCAAGAGCTTCTTGTGCGGTTTCAGCTTTGAGAATTTCCGCGTCTGGATACTCCTGTTTTAGTATATTAAGGCTTCCACCCAGGATGAGTTGGTGGTCGTCTACCACGAGAATCCTTTGTTTTCCTTGGTTTGGTAAATTTTGGCTCATTATGAATTCCTTAAAACTTACTTTTACCACAGTCCTGCTCTACAAAAATAGCGTTGCTGAATAACAAATGAATTACCCTCATCCCCAACCCTTCTCCCTAAGGGAGAAGGGAGCAGTGAGTTCTTGTCCCCGCCCCGAGTTTGTCCTTTAGGGGGTAAGCCCTACTCTTATTCCCCTTCTCCCCATGGGAGAAGGGGTTAGGGGATGAGGGTACTTATCTAAAGTAACTTTTGATACATAATATTGATCGTTAGCATACCTGTTGGTGTACTCACCTATTGTATTAAAGGCAAATTTAGAAGCGCATACAGAAAAGTGTATTTTTTACAGCTGGATTTGGTGCTCAACACAGCACTAATAGTAAGTGCATAATTCAAGCCCGGATTTTATATTAATAACTAAGCTTAATAGCTTAATCAATTATGTAAGAAATTTCTTGAGGAAAAATATCTATGGCTAAGAAGATTTATGCACTATTAGTTGGCATTAATGAGTATCATCCTGACTCCAGTCCAAGCGTGGGATCGCTTACAGGTTGTCTCAACGATGTTAAAGCAATAGAATCATACTTGAAAAACAGAATTGATGTTGAAAGTGAATGGACTCTTGTTGAATCTACAGATGTTCCGTGGATTCTTACAAACGAACAAGCGACTCGTCAAGCCGTTATTAACGGTTTTCAACAACACCTGTGCAAGGCAGATAGCGATGATGTTGTCTTATTTTACTACGCAGGTCACGGTTCTCAACAAAAAGTACAAGAAGCCTTTTCTCATTTAGAAATAGACAATCTTAATGAAACTATAATTTGCTACGACAGTCGTACAAAGGATGGTTGGGACATAACAGATAAAGAATTGGCATATTTGATTTCTCAAGTGTCAAAGAACAATCCACATACTGTTGTGATTTTGGATTGCTGTCACTCCGGGACTGGGACAAGAGACTCAGAAATCGTGCGTCAGGCTCCTGGTGACGAACGCCAACGCCCTTGGGATAGCTTTATTTTTGCCAATGACTCAGTTGCATCAGATGAACTGACTTCTTTAAAAAGCCAAGATAAAATAAAATTCCAGGGATTTAAGGGTAAACATCTTGCGATCTCCGCCTGTCGTTCTCATCAAAAGGCAGAGGAGTACACTCCAGAAGACGGTCAACCACGAGGTGCTTTTTCCTATTTTCTCACAGAAGCCTTGAAAAAAACCAATAGAGATATGTCCTATCGAGATTTAGTTAGGAATGTAAGTGCTTTAGTCATTGCTCAACTCCAGAACCAGTCACCGCAAATTGAAGCAACCAACGCAGAAGAACTCAACAAACCTTTCTTGGGTGGTGCTATTGGCGAACGTCCTCAATACCTTACTTTAAGCTATAACACCAAGCATAAAAGTTGGGTCATTGACAGTGGTGCTGTGCATGGTATTCCAAAATCATCTAAAGGTGAAGATACCTTGCTAGCTATTTTTCCCGTAGGAAGCAAAGCTGAGAAACTACACCAACTCCAGAATGCGATCGCAGAAGCTAAAGTGACTCAAGTGCTACCACAGATGAGTCAAGTGGAGATTACCCGCGATAGTGGCTTGTCTCAAAATCAAGCTTATTGGGCAGTTGTTACAAGCTTACCACTCGCTCCATTAAAAGTTTATATTCAGGATGATAAGGAAGAAAAAACAGGGGTAGAACTGGCTCCCGCAGCATTTCAAAAAGCAAGTCCCGATCAAAACCCTTCGTTGTACGTAGAGTTGGTAGACTCTCCTCAGGATGCATACTGCACTCTATTAGCTAATAACGGTCAATACTGGATTAGAAAAGGTAACCAAGCACTACTTGCTCCCATTCTAGAAAAACCAGATGAGATAGGTTATACAAGCGATCGCGCATTAAAAGCGATTCGACGGTTAGAAAATATTGCTCGATGGAATAATCTTCTGACACTCGAAAGCCCAGCCACCAGTTTCATTAAGTCAAATCGAGTGGAGATGTCCATTCAAATCCTGTTTGGACAAGATATCTCTGCTTCTCCTGAGGGAGATTTGGAAAAACGGGCGCAATACACTTATGAAGACGGTGAATGGAAACCGCCAGTCATACAAGTCAAACTGACAAATCACAGTTCGAGAACACTCTATTGCAACGTACTAGAACTTTCGGAAAGTTACGGTATCTATTTACCTTTCTTTGAAGAAAGAAGTAGCATACGTATTTTACCTAACGAAAGTATCGAAGCTGAGAACGAATTTTACATTCCAGATGCTTTCTTAGAACAAGGAGTCATTGAGTATAAAGAGATATTTAAGCTGATTGTCAGCACCACAGAGTTTAACGCAGGGTTGCTAGAACACGATGGGTTAAATTCATCACAACGATCTCGTTCGCTGATATTACAAGACAGTACCTTCAATCTTTTATTAGAGCGGGTTAACACTCGTGAAGCAGGTACCTCAAGCAAAAAACTAGATGATTGGATGACAAAGAGCATTGCGGTGACAATTGTGTATCCGCAAGATGCTATCTAAATTCAGCCCAAGGAAAGTACTGAAATAAATAATATGCTTATGAACCAGATTAAACGTAGTTATGCCATTGTTGTTGGTATCAATAGTTATACAAATGATATACCGCCCTTAGAAACAGCGGTCAATGATGCCAAAAGATTTGCAGAAATTCTAAAACAGTCACACCAATACCAGGTTTTAGAATTACTAGATACGGATGCGACTCAGGGTAAGCTAAAGAACCTCATAGAAAATCTCAAACAGGGAAAACTTCCCCTCGGTACTAAAACTATAACAATTGAAGAAAATGACCGACTGCTTTTCTATTTCGCCGGACATGGTATAGTCCGGGATGGGCTTGAATTTGAGGATGGACAAGCAGCCGGATACCTTCTCCCCCAGGATGCTCACAAGCATGAAAACAGCTTTCTACCAATGCAACTCTTACATGATACACTGGTCGGGCTGGATTGCCATCACCTGTTAGTTATCTTAGACTGCTGCTTTGCTGGTGCTTTTCGCTGGTCAAGTTCAACGCGAGAAGCAATGCATCATCCAAAAATGTATCGCGAACGTTACGATCGCTACATCAGGGGCTATGCTCAACAAGTTATCACTTCCGCCGCTCACGATGAAAAAGCAGTAGATGTCCTTTCCTGTCTTGGTGATAAGCCGGGTAAGGCTTGCGCTAAGAGCAATCGCGGCGTGGGTAGCACGGGAAAACACTCTCCTTTTGCAGAGATTTTGTTTGAAGCTCTCGAAAATGGTAAGGGAGATGTGATTAAAGATGGAGTGATGACAGCTTCGGAACTTTACGTGTACTTACACAACGAACTAGGAAAGAAAATACATCAACAAACACCAAGCTTGTGTCACTTAAAAAAACACGATAAAGGCGAATTCATCTTTTTAGTTCCTGGTTTCGATCCAAAGAATCTAGAAAAAGCACTTCCACTTGATGAGAACACAAATCCCTATCGAGGACTGAATTCTTACGAATTTAATGAAGAAGATAGCAAGCTCTTTTTTGGTAGAGACCAAGCTATAAAAAACCTAAAAGCTCAGATTTTGGAGTCAGAAGATCTACCACTGACGGTTGTTTTAGGCGCTTCCGGGACAGGTAAATCGAGTTTAGTCAAAGCTGGGTTATTACCTGCACTATCAAAAGAGCAATGGCACATCCTTAGCCCAATGCGTCCTGATTCAAGCCCTTTTGCTGCCCTAGCAAGTACTCTTATTAATCAATCAACGCTATTCCATTCCTATTCTATTCGCTCGTTAAGCAAGCAGTTGCGACAACCGCAAAAAGTCATAGAATCTTTTAAGAATTGGAGTCGCAACAATTCAGTCAAGCTACTTTTGGTTATTGACCAATTTGAAGAACTAGTGACTATGTGTCAACCAGAGGAGAAAAAGCAATTTTTGGATTTACTAAAAGCATTACTTACTGAATGTTCGGAACACCTGAAGATTCTAATCGCTTTGCGCTCTGACTTTGAGCATCATTTTTCTAACGAACTTTTGTCATCAAATCGCTGGATGGCAGCAAGGTTTATTGTACAGCCAATGAAGCGAGAGGAATTGCGAGAGGTGATTGAAAAACCAGCTGCAGAAAAAGTGCTGTATTTCGATCCGCCGCAATTAGTCAATCAGTTGCTTGATGATGTTGCTCAAATGCCAGGAGCGCTACCACTGTTATCCTTTACTCTCAGCGAGCTTTACCTCAAGTATTTGCACCGTCGGGGTTGTGACAGAGCGTTGAGACAAAAAGATTATGAGGATTTGGGTGGAGCGATCGGTTCTTTAACAAAAAGAGCTACACAAGAATGCGAACAGCTCATCGTGAAAGATTCTGCTTATAAAAAAACAGTGCGTCAAGTTATGCTGCGAATGGTTGCACGTGAAGGAGGAGAGTCAGCAAGGAGAAGGGTACCATTATCGGAACTAAAATATCCAGATGCTGATGAAAACAAGCGCGTGGAAGAATTTCTCAACCGCTTTTCTCAAGCTCGTCTCATTATCGGAGATAAAAACTTTGAAGGCAAACCTTATTTTGAACCAGCCCACGATGCTTTAGTGCGGGTGTGGGACAAGTTACAGACATGGATTGCACAAGAACAGAATACCTTAATTTGGCAACAACGCTTGACTCCGACTGTCAATGATTGGTTAAATCATGACGATAAGGAACAAACAAAGGGTTTTCTTTGGACTGATAGTCATCGCCTTAAGTATTTAGAAAAACTACTTCAGTCTGAGGATAATTGGCTTAACCAGGTAGAAACAGAATTTGTTAAACAAAGCATCCAACAAAGGAATGACGAACTTGAGAGAGCCAAGCAGCAGCTTGAGAAAGCAAGACAAGCTGAGATAAGTGCATTGGTTGCATTGTCTGAAGCTCGCGTTCAACAAATTAAGCGATCGCTCTTAGCGCAAGCCGTACCCGGCTTATCGCCTTGGCTGAAAGAGGGCGTTGTGACTCGCACTGAAGTTATGTGGTTTATAATGTCTGCTTCAGTCACGATGGTAAGGCGATGCTCCTGAAGGGAGTGCATACAGAAAAGTGTATTTTTTGCACCTAGATTTGGTACTTAACACAGCACAAATTTCCAAAAGGTGCATATCTAATCAAACCTGGTGCTGACCTTCGTGGTCAAGATTTAACAGATGTTAATTTAAGGGGTACCGCTCTGACAGAAGTTCGACTGGATGGTGCTAATTTAAGTGGTGCTGACTTGAGGGGTACAACATACAAGGAAGAGCAATTAATTCGTAGCATTTATACGGAAACAACTAAGTTTCCAGATGGTAATGCTCCCAAAGGCGCGTATCTCATTAAACCTGGTGTTAACTTGAGTGGTAAAGATCTACGCGGAGTCAACTTAAATAATGCCAACCTAGTTGGTGTTAATCTAACAGGTGCTAATTTAGCAGGGGCTACACTGACTAATGCTAACCTAACAAATGCTCAATTAAAAGATGCCAATCTGGATAATACCAACCTGGAGAATGCCAATTTAGGAAATGTTAAAAATCTGTGCAGTGCAAAAATGCTAGATGAAAAAATAGCACAATTGTATTGTGAAAATGAAAACTAACCCCAGCAAGAGCGATTGTAGACCATAAATTTGGGTGTTGCTCGGTACACAAATATCTGTTGTGAAAGAATTTAACCTTGTATGGAAAGCGATCGCTCATCACTAATAAATTATGACTGTATTGAGTCGTAATCTTATAGGAAAAACGGTGATTGATTGGATTATCGAGCGTTGCATGGTAAGAGTACTAAAACCTAGTTCAGATAGTGTTTTTGTGTCTCATGAATAGTTATTGTAGAAAACTTTGATTGTAGTAAAAGTATGATGAATACACGAGATAGCCACAACAATACAAATCAGTCAACAAACAATTCATTAGTAAGAATGACAATTTTAGGTGGGAGTGCTGTTAGCTTTCTGCTGGTTGTGCTCAGTCATCTGGGCATTTTGGCACAACTCTGTGATTTTGTTGGTTTTTCTTGTCCTGGTAAAAATATCGCCTTACCACCAAATTACAATCCTCCAGAATGGATAGGAACGAAAATAGAACACATAGAGAGCAGAGCATTACCTCCTAATAAGACTCCAACAACTATAGTTGAAATTGATAAATCTGGAGGCGACAATCTTAGTCTCAAAAACGTCGATCAGAATCTCTCAAAAATAGATAGAGGTCAGAAAAATAACTCTCAGGATTTCAAAGTTCATCTTAGGAGAGCTAAGGAAACTCAAACTCCTGTTTGTTTAGAAGTTTATGGAGAGCGAAATCGTGTAAAAAGTGAGTTCAAAAACATTATTCAAATCAATAAATTTCCCGATGCGGAAAAATATGACAGTCTCAGTCGAGACCAGCGCGATGAGGAATGTAAAAAACACAAAGATTCGCCTCTCTCTACTATTATGGATTCAAAACCGTAGCTTGTTCAATAGAGCGATAAGCACACTTGTGCGGCTTGCGCCGAAGCGTAATCGCTCGCTTAATGGCTTAAGCCATATCGCAACAACACTCAACAGGACGCAGTCAAAGAAAATTAACAAATGTTATCCACATCAACCTATTGTATTAGAGGTTAGTTTAGAAGCGCATACAGAAAAGTGTATTTTTCAAAGCCAGATTTGACATTCAATCCAACATAAAGTGTAGCTGCGTTACTTGGTGTTTTTTCTTATCTTAAGAATTAACGCGATCGCACTTACTACTAACAATATTAATAATCAGGGAAATAAAACTTATGCTACACAATCAACCACCTAAGAAACACCAACAGCAGTCAACAAACTTATGGAAGAATTTGCCCAACATCCTTAAAGGATGTGCTGCTATAATAAGAGCCATAAAATCAAATGGGAATGTAGCCTCCCTTACGGGGACATTAGTAGTAGTTGTCGTCCCCTCCACTGTACTGATAACTAAAGCTATTCCACCAGCCCCATCAACTCCCCCTCTATCTCAACAAATTAACTATAAGATTGAACCCAAATTTGAAATA
This sequence comes from Scytonema hofmannii PCC 7110, assembly GCF_000346485.2. Classification (NCBI taxonomy): domain Bacteria; kingdom Bacillati; phylum Cyanobacteriota; class Cyanophyceae; order Nostocales; family Scytonemataceae; genus Scytonema; species Scytonema hofmannii. The sequence continues at coordinate 1,377,896 of NZ_KQ976354.1, read as the reverse complement.
GCAGGTGCTTTTTCTGAAGGGCTAGCACGTGTAAGAATTAATGGCAGGACAGGCTATATCAACCCCACTGGTGACATTGTAATTCCGGCAACTTTTGATGGTGCTCAAGACTTTTCTGAAGGACTGGCGCTAGCATGGACTTATGGTAAGAACAGGGGCTATATTAAGAAGAATGGAACATTCTCAATTCAACCACAATATGGAAAACATGCTGCTAACCAGTTTTCTGAAGGACTAGCACGTGTATGTCTTGTCAGCACTTGTGGTTATATCAACAAGAATGGTACATTTGCCATTGAACGGAAGTTTAGTGGTGCTGGTAACTTTTCTGAAAACCTAGCACCAGTAAAAACTGATGATAAGTGGGGTTACATCAACACAAATGGCACGATTGTTATTCAGCCACAGTTTGATGAAGCTCATAAATTTACCCAAAAACTGGCACCAGTAAAAACTAACGGCAAGTGGGGTTACATCGACACAAATGGCACGATTGTTATTCAGCCACAGTTTGATAATGCTGGCAGCTTTTCAGAAGGTTTGGCACCAATAAAAACTAACGGCAAGTGGGGTTACATCGACACAAATGGTACGATTGTTATTCAGCCACAGTTTGATGATGCTAAAGTCGATAGATATTCAAAATTTAGATGTGACCTTGCAGAAACGCCCAAAAATCTAAATTCCGGAAATTTAGGGGAAATGATCTGTCAAAATTTAGAAAACCGATATGGTTTTTCAGAAGGGTTGGCATCAGTAACGATCAAAGACAAGTGGGGTTATATCAACAAGGAGGGTGAGATCGTAATCCAGCCAAAATTTACGCGAGTTAGCAAGTTTTCTGAAAGGCTTGGAGCGGTATGCAATGACAACAAATGTGGCTATATTAGTAATCCCTTACAACAATAGGTGAACCGTCACGCTTTGTAAAAGAAGGCAGAAGTACGTATAGCCCTTGCGGGCATAGCCTGCGGCATCGCGTAGCGTGTCCGTAAGGACATAGGCAGACATGTGCATGAACCATACCCCAAAAAAGCCACAGAATCAACAGCCTAGCCTCTGCCTTTCTTCTGGTAAGTTACAGACTTACAGACTAACAAACTTCCGTTGTCCTTTACAACTAACACGTAATGGTTGACAAATACGCAACTTAACTATGGACGATGTTCCCACACATACCGAATCGATCCAATGGGCTTTTGGCAATCCACTTTGAATCCGAATCATTTTAGTAGATGCACCATCTCCACTGATTACTGGCAACTCAAATTGGTGTGCCATCTCAAATATGGCTTTACGAGTTGAATTGACGGCAGCAGCGTCTGACAATGACTTTTTTTGATGGGATTTAATTTTTTTGAGGATTTCCGGTTGCTCTTTGAGAAATTGTTCTACTGGTTGATTTCCCTTTTTTTGATTACATTTGTCGCAAGATAATGTGAGGTTTGAAAATCGATCGCTACCACCAAGCGAGCGAGAATGAATATGTTCTATTTCTAAGGGAACATCTGTTTTCCTGCAATAAACACACTCTCTTCCCCAATGTTCTAGAAGTGCTTCCCGTAGGGTGTAGCCCCATAACGTACCCTGCTGATATTCCATTCCTTCTATGTTTGGTGCCTCTATTTTTTCAAGATCGAATTTGACAGATTCAATTGCAATGGATTTAATGGGAGCAACCTTAAGCAATCGTTTTATCCATGTTTCTGTGGTTAATAACCTATGCCTTAAAGATGGTGCTATCCAACCATCTGGCTTTTGGCGAGCAAACCGTTTCTGACGATAGCGCAGTCTTCTGGATCTTCTAGAATGACGAACATTAGCTATGCTTGATTAATTCCATTTTAATCGCTAGACCTCGATGCTCTAATTCCATTGCCCACACGACTTCATTTTTCTTTAAGTCTACTAAGGAAATCGCACTCACTTTACTACCTGGGTCAATTCTAAGTTCTAAATATGGTTCTACATTTTCATCTACTTCTTTGTCCAGAATTAGAGTAAATGGGAATAATTTTAGTTTCTTAGCTTTGCCCTGTGCTTGAAGAATTCTAGCTCTAGCTGGAGTTGTTGGTTTGAGAATTTTGCCATTTTTACTTAAAACAAATATAGAGTTGGTAATCATTTGATTAACTCCCAAATGGGGTACGGTTTGCCTCGACACTGCTTTTAAACTTCACGGGTAAGGTTCGGTGTTGCGCTATGACAATGTAGCCATGTTCCTTCCTCGACGCTTGGGACTGGCATATCCCATTAAGTCATGATTTAAAAGCGGACTTAAATCCTTGCGGATAACGTAGAATAAACAGTTCTACGTTGAGTCTGGTGAAGTCAGTTAACCGAATTACTCGGTTTCACGTGCGTTTTACTTCGTTTTGTCTACTTCTCTCTTTGGAAAAACTCTATTGACATTGTAGACTCATCCACTGGTTGATCGGATGGATAGATTTCACCTCCATACCTAGCTTTTTGGGCAGCACTGTTATAAAAATTTAATAATAATCGCGCATTTTTCCTCAAATACTCAATTTCCACATCATCACGATCCCAACACATATCAAAATCTTGAGGATTGGATTCAGAGGTTACAAAACTTCCATTTAAATACGTAGTTCTACATTTAGCTGCTTTCAGTAGAGTTAATACTTCTTCAATTCCCTTAATTAAATTTCGTCGGCGTAGGTTGTATCCAAATCTTTCTGTAAATCCAGGAACAAGAGCGCAAGTAGGAGTTATTCGTCATATCCTGCATCTTCTCAACAAGGATGATGTTCCAGTCGGTGCGCGTAATCCAGATTCTATTAAAGATGTAGTTTCAGAATTTCATTACGAGTTTCTGGGAATTATTTCACCCAAGGAACCAGACGATTTTGCCCACAATCTTATAGCGACTATTATTAATTTATATCCAGATGTAGTGCTACTCACTGGCGCACCATTACACAATTTAAGGCTATTGCTGAAAAATTATCCTTTTGTAACAATAAAACGCTGGGTAGGACAAGGTGGATTTGCAGGAGATAGTGTTGTACCACCTGAATGGCGTCTACCTAAATTTGATGGACTCGAAACTTGTCTAACATTTAACTTCAATGGCGATCCAAAAGCAGCGTTAGCTTTGCTCTCTTCGTCGCGGGTTATGACTAGAGAGATTGTCTCAAAAAATGTCTGTCACGGAGTCATTTATCATCAAGGGTTTCACGAGTGTATGAAACCATTTCGGAATCACTCTGTCGGTCTCAATCTCATCTATAATGGTATGGAATTATACCTAAAGTGCCGACCAGAGGGAAAGATGTTTCACGACCCTTTAGCAGCCTGTATTACTGTAAATCGCAGTTTAGCACAATTTCAAGAAGTAGAGATATACCGCAAGGGTGGAGAATGGGGAGCGCATCGGGCTAAGAACACTAATACATTTATTACCGTCACTATCGACCACAACCAGTTTTTTCAGACATTGACACAGTCATAATGTTGCGTTGGAAGTATCACTTGATTAACGAAGGAAGAAGAAAGAAGAAAGAAGGAGCAACCTTCTTTCCTCTTCCCTCTTCCCTCTTCCTTATTTTGGTAAGCAGCAAGCAAATTGGACAAATTTTTGGAAAAAATCAGTAACTTTCTATAATAGACAATAGAGCAATATCATTTGGAGAAACAAATATGACTTTTGCAGAGCTTGATAGTCAAGAGTATATTGCCAAGAAAAGTATTGGTGATTTATCAGAGTCTTATGTACAAATGCTAGCAATTGATGAATATCTCAAAAATCTCTATAAAAAACAATTAATTGCAGGGTTTGAATACCGAGTCCTTAAGAATGAATCAGATGTCTATGACGAAGACTTAGACATTAATGCTGTCAAGAAAATTAACTTTGGTGCTTTCCCCTGTGTTTGGATTAACATTACCTACAAGACAGGACTATTCCCAAAAAGCGAACAAGTAGCTATCGAAGAAAAGTTTGCTTTGATATCACTCTAGGTATAGACACTCGCACAGAGGTACAAATCCAACAAGCCTTGAATTGCCTGATGGAAGGGCGTACCAGCTTTGTCATTGCTCATCGTCTCAGCACTATTCGCAACGCCGAGCAAATTCTGGCGATCGATGCTGGAGAAATTATTGAGCGCAGGACTCATCAAGAATTGATGGCAAAACGCGGCTTTTACTATAACCTTTATATGAGTCAGTTCAAGAATGGTTAACGCACGCGCCCTTGGAAGCCTCTCAACTATTCATCGAGTTAACTACAAATGATTTTAATGATTTAGAATTGTTATATGTGCTCGAATTGCCGAATTTTTGTTAGTTCACTGCTAAGAAAATTATCAATTTTTGACACAGCGGTACAATGCTGTAACTTGAGACCGAGAGCTTCGGCTACCTCAATTACATTATCAAAGCTAGCATTTTGGTAATCTTTCTTTTCATATTCTTGGAGTTTTTCTTCTGTTAATCTAGTCAGTTTAGCTAGTTCCTTAAGACTAATTTTTTGAGCAATTCTAGCTTTAACTAACATCTTTCCAATTTCGGAAAAGCTAAGATTTGAAGTTGGTAAAATCAAAGTTTCTTTAGGATTATGATCTAATAAAAATTCATATTCTGCTATTTCATCTAGCAGGTTTTTAATTTGAGCAAAGTAGGAATCAATGGTTAGCTGCCAACCGTCGGGATCTTTTTGCTTTTTCTCGTCATTTTGGGATAAGTGGATAATTGCTTGTTGAAATTTGCCTACCCAAGACTTAGTTACCTGATATTCAGGCTCATTTTTAATCATGGTTCCCACTCTCGTAAAATGCCTCATGCTGCTAACAATCGCTCAACAGTTAATGTCAATTCACAGAAAGTGTCCGAGACGATTTGCTGATTTCCGGTAAAGACGCTTGTCTCATACTGGTTGTCTATTAATACATGAACAGTTACCTTATTTTTGATTGGGTCAACTATCCAATATTCAGGAATTTTGAATGCAGCATACTCAAGTGGTTTCTTTTTATAATCTCGTTTTACCCTTTCGGGTTCGCCAGTCCCCTGCGACGGGAAACCCGTCTTCAGGGCTGGACTCACCGAGTCAGCGCTAACCACTTCCACTACTAGTAATGATGGTACTTCTAAAATGGCAGATTTACCTTTAATTGATTGTTGCTGCTCCGGAGTCAAAGGTTGATAGTCGCTTTCCTTCATGGTTTCTTGTCCACCACATCAAGCATCTCTATCGTGATGTCATCCGTTAAATAACTTTTCATTTCCAAATTAATAACCTTCACTTTAGACAAATCAGTAGATTGTCTAGCTTGCCATAGATCGTATTGCTGTTGCATATTCAACCATAGACCAACACTAGTATTTAGTGCCTTAGAGAGTCTTAGAGCCATAGCAGGACTTACCCCAGCCTTACCATTAATAATCTTGGACATATAAGCCCTATTTACTCCAATCAGTTCGGCAAACTTTGAGATACTAAGACCGTAAGGCTCTAAAAACTCCTCCTTTAAGACTTCGCCGATGTGTGGAGGGTCGTACATTTGTATTCTTTCTTTTGCCATAGGTTTTTACAATTAATTTTTAAGCCAAAGAGATTATTCATTTTTCCCGTTGACCACCACTATCTAATGGTAGTCAACGTAGTCTAGGACTTCAACATTCTTGTTTTCCTCGTCCCACTTAAAGGTCAATCGCCAATTTCCAGTAACCGAAATTGAGTAGCGATCTTTTAAATCACCTTCCAATTTATGAAACTTGAAATTGGGAAATTCCTTAAAGTCTTCCAGTTTTTCCAGAGCGTCTAGAAATAAGAGTCTAATTCTGAGCCTTTTAATATGGTCTTGTTTGACTCCTTCGGTTTTACCCTCTTTGAAAAACTGTTCTAATCCCTTATGTAAAAATGAAACAATCATAATCTTGACTGTATAGTGATTATATACAGTATATAAAGTTTTGTCAAGAAAATTTGACCTCTTGTGAAGGCCCCGGATACCTAACGGTAAAAATACTAAATTCGTAATTCGTAGTTGGACTTTTAATTACTAAGTACGTATAAGCGCATGAACCCACACAAGATTATTTAACTTTACCTCGGAAGCGGATGTAACCAAAAGAACTAAGAGGTGTACCGGAACCAGTCGCATTGGGTACATCGCCCAAGTTAACGACGATCGCACCATTACTATTAGCACCACCACACTCAATCTTAGGATAAACGGTTTTAGGATCTACCCCTGGTGGAAAGTATTGTCCAGCATCACCATCTTGAACATCTGTCAGGGAAACTGCTGTACCGTTATAGTAAAGCAAAATACCACGGTCAGCACCAGAAAGACCACCAGGTGCTGAAGACACACTGTTAAAAGCAGTGGGGATGAAAGTAGTATTATCGGGAACGCGATCGCACAACAAGACTTTTGGAGCGGGTGCATTGCCAGCAGACAGGAAATATATAGTATACTCCAATTCATTATTGGGACTTACATTTCCACCATTAACACCACCAATTAAGAAACTACTAGGGTTTGGCCATGCATTCGTATCTGCGGTAGGATACTGAGGGGGATTGGGAGCAAGATTTGGTTCTATGTCATTGTCATCGTAGGGATTCGCTGCTTCATTAATATAACCTCCTAAATTATCTCCTCCCTTAGAAGTTGTGGAACCATTAATAGCTGTAATTCTTTTAACTAGTAATATATTTGGTTTGTTAACAGTAGGAACAACAGTCAATAAGGTGGGATCGTCATCACCTGTTTTAGTAGGATCGTTACCTGTTTCAACACTATCATCTGAGTTTTGTGGAAATGGATTGCCAACACTCGGCGGATTAGTTGTTGCACCGGCTGAATTTGCATCGGTGACAACAGTTCCAATCGTTGCGGGACTATCAGGTGTGTTAAAACCAGCACTTGCTTGGTTGCTAATAGCAGTTCCATTATTATGGTTATTAATTGTAGCCGTCACCGTGACAGTAATAGTATCCCCAACGCGCAGAGTCCCAGAATTCGTTAAAGCACCAGAGCCATTGTAACTAGGGTTCAAAGTAATATTATTACCAGATGTTTTGGATGTTATTTCCGCACTCACAAAAGTCAACTGCGCTGGTAGTGAATCGCTTATCACAAAATTAGTCGCGTCACTCTTGCCTGGATCTAGGTTAGAATAAGTAATAGTATATTGAATGCGATCGCCTACCGTAACATTCCCACTGCCATCCGTGTCAGTTAAAAACCGCACAGATTTTGTACCCTGCACGTTTGCCTGGTTTTGAGTTGTAATAATTAAATCCGCAAAGACGGCTTCACCAGGATAGTAAGTCCAAGTATCTATGCCTTTAAAATCGCCGTAAGTACCACTAAACTCGTGCTGTCCTGAGGTACTGTCAATCCCAACGCTAGCATTTCGAGGATTTGTTGGGTTTCCAGGACCACTCAAGTCAACAGTAGTTCCATCTTTAGTTTTGTAGTTATCATCATTATAGTAAACCGTAAATTTATTAATACCTGCTGGAAAGGGACCCGGAGCATTCGTCATTTCAATGACAAATCCGCTAGGATTATTTTCAGCATCTAACATTGGGAAATGGTATTCTCCCGCACGCAGCCTAATTCTGGCGTGATAAGGAGCATTTTGAGGAAGGGGAAGCAAGTTGTTACCTTGTGCATCCTTACCGTTCCATGAAACAATATTCTTACCAGAAAGAGATACGTTCTGTAAGACCCTATCTACACTGGGGTCATAAATGTTGTCATTGTTAGTATCAATAATAATATCGTAACTACCCGAACTACTTGAATCAAAGCTAAAGTGACCTCCCGCTCCAACAAAAGTTTGATTTCCACTCGCGCCATTCTTACCAGTAAATTTAAAGTTAGTCGGTTTTGGTGGGATTAATGGTCCAGTAGGAATACCAAGAGATGCAAGAGTAGCAGGGTCGGGTTTATTGATAAAGACTACATGAGTCATATCAGTTGCTGTATCGGGAACATCTGGGCGCTGTACTTGTACCCCTCCTAAAAAAGGAGCAAGAGTATTACCAGCAGCGCGTGTAGAACGATAAAGTGTACTGTCGCCATCTTTGTATCCACGGCTATTGGCAAAGAAAATAAAGCCAAACGGATCTACCCCATTCATTGCAGTTCGGTAGAGGTAACCGTCTTTTGTTTGAATGAAGAAGTCAGAGTTCAGAGACAAACCATTTGTCCCCAGGTTAAAAGCCAAGTAATTGGTAAACACTCGCCCTGGTTTTACATTTCCTTGAGAATCTCTCACTGTGATATCCCAAGCGGCGACAGTTGATGTTTGAGTAGCATCTGTAGGAAAAGCCGCGTTTGTTGCTCTAGTTGGAGGATTTTTTTGGTCGCTTCCTAATTCAGGTGCATGAAACTCAACTTCATATACTCCTGTTTCTGTAGCGACAAAGCTACATGGATCGTAACCTCCAGCGTTTGGTAATGGTCCTGCTTGCTCTTTTGCTAACGTATCTATAAAGCCAAAACCCGTACTGAGTACATTACAAGATCCGTTTTGTCCTCCAAAAGGGCTACGATAGACAATATCTTGAACACCATTGGCACTTGTATGCACGCTAGAACCAAGGTTAACAGTCTCCCCAGCTTGAACATAGACTTTCAGCAAGGTGATACGCGTGATATTTGCAGTTTTTAAATTTGGCGACCACTCCAAATAAGGTCTGTGTCCGCCTTGAGAAACTAACTCTTTGGAACCTTCGGCTTGGGCTGGTTGTAGCCCAGTGGATAAGGCATATAATAACGAACACGAGAATAAAAGCGATACTTTCTTCATATTTTTCTCTCCCCCAGTTCCGCCTTTGCTTTCTTCAGCTTGTTTGTCACGGTTTGCACTGTTCCCGCTTTTGCTTTCTTCAGCTTGTTTACTACGGTTTGTACTGTAGATTCTCGATCTTGGCGAGGAGGTACTTTTTGTAAGCCAAAGCCATCAAAGAGTTCGTTCAACTTCAGAGTTAAACCCAAATAAGGACCTCCCGCACTTCGAGTTCCCGAAAAATCGCGATCGTCAATATTGCCAAATACGTAACCCGCAGATAACCGTAAGTTGGGAGTTAAATAATAGCCTGTTTCTATGACAAAGCCCGTTTCCGTGTAATCATTTTGATGAATCCAGCGAGTCTCTCCTACCAAGTCCATACTATAGCCCAAGCGGTAGGTAGCCCGCAGCTGTGCTAAATTTGTCATAGTCGTTCCAATCAGATCCTGCGCTAAGTAAGAAGTACTGTTGCGAAGGGCGTACTTTCCATAGAATTCCCATCTCCAGTTGGGTGCGTATATTGCTTCTGCTGCAAAGGTGTGGTCTTCAGACCCCGTACCGCTACCTAAAAGAATTGAGTCGGGAATTGTGGATGGATTTTTGCGATATTCGTAACGCAACAAAGCATTAAACTTGTCGTTGTTGGGGTCGCGATAAGCTAAACCAAGTCTCAAATTGGCTGTATCTCCCAACCCTATCAATTTTTGATTGGCAGAATTTGCTTGTTGATAGCGCAGGAGTGCTGTCAGGGCGGGGGAAAGTTTACCAGCTGCGGCTGCGGAAATCACGGTGTTGGAACCACTAGAGGAGGTGCGGTGTTCGTACCGGGCGCTTGCTTGAAATTTGGGATTGTCGGTATATTCCAAACCCACACTGTAACTATCACCGCTTAACAGCCCCAATGCAGATGCACTTTGACCGACTGCAAAGGGTTGAGCATACTGCACTCCCGCTCCGTTACGACCAAAGAAGTCACCAAAGACGTGTTCGTAAGCAAGATTTAACCGCAATCCAGGAGAAATCGTCCAGCGATGGTTTAATCCAACCGCACCTTGCATGGTCACTTCATTAGCACCACCTAAAATGGAGTAACGTCCCGTCAGAGTCGTATCTTTCCCAAGTTTGTGTTCGCCGTTAATACTCAAGTTGGTGATGGAGTTATCTTCAAACTGACCGCGAGTGTAAAACTGTTGAGTTAAACTTACATTCACTCCGGGAGTCACAGCCCAATTTAACCCTAAGATAGTCCTATCTGGATAAACAGTATCGGTGTCTGAGGAGAAAGTCAGTTCGTTCTGTGCTAAGAAGGTGAGGTTCTTTGCTAGGGGTAGAGTTAGACGCGATCGCAATTGGTCTGATTTGGTATTCTGGTTGTCAACAGCAATGCGGTCTTTGCGATCGCGATGCAACCAATCCACATCAACAGTTGCTTTACCGATCCTTTGTTGAATTCCCGCAGAAATGGTTGTGAGGGAGTTATCCACCTGAGTTCCAGGAATTGCTTGACTTCTTGGAGCAAACAATTCCTCAAAAGTATCTAAAGGTCGAGGTGCAACTCCAAAGTTATCCTCATGGTCGTATTGTACCCGCAAATTGGTACTTCGGGAAACCTGGCTTGTCAGTTGTGCTCCATATCGAGTTTGACCGGGAACAAAGCTGGTCGTCGCGTTGTTAGCAAATCCCGCATCCGCAAAACGATAATAAGCTCGTCCAAACAAACCCCTGGCAATTTGTCCTTGAGCTTCCACACGCGCCGCAGAACCACTGACTTTTCCCGTAACATCTGTATCGTTGGTGGAATGAGCATATTCTGCAATCAACTTACCTTTACTACCCAGAGAAACCTGTGCATCCGCACCATACAGTTCAAAATCCCGCACTCCTTGGTTTTCTCTGACATAGCTTGTTCCCACCCAACTTTCTTGATTGATTTTGCGAGACAAGTTATATTGCAGGCGACCTGCGTAAATACTGCTTTTACTATCTTGACTATCATATTGATAGGTAGTCACAATCCGGCGGACGAGAACTTGTCCGGTGTTGTCCACATCAGTACGCAAAACGGGTTGGCGGAATAATAATGTTCCACGGTCGTAGTCGATTTCGTAGTCAGGACCTCTAGAAAGCTGTTTGCGTTCCAACACAGTACCGGGACGGTTGAGTTCTTCCAATTCTATAAAGACGTTTTCGCTACCAGGAATCAGTAATCTTCTGGAAAGGAAGTAATAACCGCTAGTCCCGTCAGGAGGTAAGGTATCCCGTTGGAATCCTTCCACATTATTTCCGTAAAAACCCGTAACTTGTAAATTGCCTATGTTATAATTAGCTTTAAACCCATGAAGCTGACGTGTTGTAGCCGTAAATTGCTGGGAAGAACGCGCAAATTCCTCGGTGTTGTAGTCCCCCCACATGGCATAATCAGGGTTAGCATTGGGGATGCGTGGCGATCGCTCAAACCGCACGTAAACGCTATCAACCGAAGGTGTCAAGACATCAACTTGAGAACTATCACCATAAACTGGATAGGCTTGTTCGCTAAATTGATAGGTTCGAAAAAGACGGTTGTCGCAGTTACAATCTTCATTGAGGGCGCGATCGCTATTATAAGCACCAGTGAACAACCATTCTCCTATTGCTCCTGTAGCAAACACAGCAGAACGGACACTCAATTGCGTCCTGTTATCTTTATCAATAGGGAGAAAATCACGGAACCGTCCATAATAATCCGTACCTCTCGCACCCAGACGGACATCCACAACACCAGTCGCAATACTTGGACGCAATGCGGTCTCAAATTGCAACTGGGTATACGCTTCTAACTCCCCAGCTTTTGCTAAAATTCGTACCGTCTGCGCCTTCAACCCAGATTTCAGAGTTGCTGTAAATTCCCCACCTCGTGCTTGTACCTGAAATCCCGGTTGGTCTGGTTTGCTGTCAGCACCAATGAACTCACCAACTGTTGATGCTAAAGTGACAACAGCATCGCGGTTCGAGAGGTTCCCATTAGCGTCGAGCAATTGACCCCGGATTGTAGCCGTAGAACGTCCATCCGCAGGAATCCGAGATTCTACTGTCTCTAATTTTATCTGAGTTGGCGCTCCCTTAACTTGTACTTCTATAGTTGCTGTAGAGTCTTGAGCACCAATAGCCGTTGCTGCGATCGTATTTTGCCCTTCTTTTAAAGAAACACCATACCATGTTTGTGTCACCAAATTGGTCGTTGGATCGGTTTCTGTACGACCTACCAAAGAAGCGTCTACTAACTCACCATTCACCCGCAATTCCACCGTCGTATCTACAGAAAACTGCAAAACAACCGTTGTCGCCGGGACATCAAGGACAGCATCGGGAGTAGGAGTGAGGATTTTAATTGAAGATAGGGGAGAGGGGGAGAGGGGGA